>JBHEOJ010000099.1:8043-8314 GCA_046260855.1 Thioalkalivibrio sp. | reverse complement strand
CCCCTCGGCCCGCAGCAGGATCTCGTCGGGCAGATCGATGGGGATGATGTCGCCAGGCCTGAGGTTGATCACATCTCTGAGACTGATGGTGGATTCGGTCAGTGTGGAAGACACCTCCACCTCCGCCACCTTGACCTCGTCGCGCAGGGCACGAATCCAGCGATCATCCACCTCGGAACGGTCACTCTGGATGCCCGCATCCAGGAGTTCACGCATGGGCTCGATCATGGAATACGGCAAGGTGATGTGCAGGTCACCACCACCGCCGTCC
>JBHEOJ010000099.1:0-7790 GCA_046260855.1 Thioalkalivibrio sp. | reverse complement strand
CCACCACCACCTCGGTGGGGCTGACGATGTTGGCAAACTGAGGGTTGACCTCGGAATTCACATAATCGAATTCCAGATCCATCACCGGCGACCAGGCCTTCTTCAGGTCGATGAAGACCTGATCCAGGGTCATGCGCACCACCCTAAGTTCCGTGGGGGTGAACTCGCGGCCTTCGATCTTGGCGTGGAAGCGCCCGTCACCACCGAAGAAGTTGTCCACCAGGGTGAACACCAGCTTGGGATCCACCACAAACAGGGAGGTGCCCCGCAGGGGCCGGATCTTGACCATGTTCAAACTGGTGGGCACGAACAGGGAGTGCACATACTCGGAGAACTTGCTCATCTTGATGCCGCCCACGGAGATCTCCGCGGAACGGCGCAGCAGATTGAACAGGCTGATGCGCAACTGGCGCGCGAAACGCTCGTTGATCATCTCCAGGGTGGGCATGCGCCCACGCACGATGCGGTCCTGGCTGTTGAAGTCGTAGCCGCGGGCTACGCCATCGTGGGACAACAGCTCCGATTCGGTATCCACTTCCCCGCCGTCCACACCGTGCAGCAGGGCATCGATTTCTTCCTGGGATAAGAGGTCGCTCTGGGCCATGGGCTTACTGCATCACGAATGAGGTGAAATAAACGGACTCGATGCCCGGCTCGCCGGTGCGTTCCTGCAGGACGTCGCGAATGGTATCGAGCACTTCCACGCGGACCTCCTCCTTGCCTTCCCGGGTGTTGAGTTCCTCGTAGGTCTTGCCACTGAGCAACATGATCAGGTTGTTGCGAATCACCGGCATGTGCTGGTCCACCGCATCCATGACCTTGACGTCCCGGGCGGTCATCACCACGCCCACCTGCACATAACGAATGCGACCGGGACCCTGGAAATTAACCACCAGGGCCGGCTCCAGGCTCTTGTAGATGGGCGGTGGCAAGGGCGCGGGGCCCGCGTCCACGGCCTCTTCGGCCTCACCACCCGTGAAGAAATACAGCGCCCCGCCGGCAATGGCGGCCACCAGGAGCAGCCCCACCAGCAGGATGATGATGAGTTTGAGCTTGCTGCCCTTGGCAGGGGCGGGGCCTTCCACATCAAGGTTGAGTTCGTCTTTATCGGCCATGTCTTAGAGGCGCTCCGTTCAGTGAATAGGATTTAGCAATCTGCGTGCCAACGAATGTTAGGGAAATATATTCATTTTAATCAGCATGATAGAACTTAGCCGAATTGGCCGTGACGGGCTTTTGACGGCCTGGCAGACCCTCCCCCGCCGGAATCCCGGCAGCGGGGCACGGGGCGGCAGCAGGCGTCTGCCATAGCAATAAGTTAGAATGCCAGCCTTTCCAGAGCCCCGCGACCGCACCCGCAGCCATGAGCCAGAATTCACCCCAGACCCACCCGCGACACCGCACCGTACCGGTTCACATAGGCCCCGTCACCGTGGGCGGAGACGCCCCGGTACAGGTGCAGTCCATGACCAACACTGACACCGCCGACCCGGTGCGTACCGCCGTGCAGGTAGCGGAACTGGCCAGGGCCGGATCCGAACTGGTACGCATCACCGTGAACTCCGAGGCCGCCGCGGCCGCCGTACCGGAGGTGCGTGAACGCCTGGACGCCATGGGTGTCCACGTGCCCCTGGTGGGAGATTTCCACTTCAACGGCCACAAGCTGCTGAGCAAGTATCCCGAGTGCGCCGAGGCCCTGGGTAAACTGCGCATCAACCCCGGCAACGTGGGCCGGGGCTCCAAGCGGGACACCCAGTTCGCCCAGATGATCGAGATCGCCTGCAGGTACGACAAGCCTGTGCGCATCGGGGTGAACTGGGGCAGCCTGGACCAGGCCCTGCTGGCCCGCATGCTGGACGCCAATGCCAGCCGACCCGAGCCTCTGGAGCTGGAAGCGGTCACCCGCGAGGCGCTGATCACCTCGGCCCTGGAGAGTGCCGCCCAGGCCGAGGAGATCGGTCTACCCCACGATCGCATCATCCTGTCCGCCAAGGTGAGCGGCGTACAGCCCCTGATCCGGGTGTATACGGACCTGGCCGCACGCTGTGACTATCCCCTGCACCTGGGGCTCACCGAGGCCGGCATGGGAGTCAAGGGGATCGTTGCCTCCACCGCCGCCCTGGCGGTTCTGCTGCAACAGGGCATCGGCGACACCATCCGCATCTCCCTGACTCCGGAGCCCGGTGGCGACCGCTGCCAGGAGGTGCTCGTCGCCCAAGAGATCCTGCAAAGCCTGGGGATCCGCAGCTTCCTGCCCTCGGTGGTGGCCTGCCCCGGCTGCGGACGCACCTCCAGCGAGTATTTCCAGCATCTGGCCCAGGATATCCAGACCTACATCCGCCACCAGATGCCCCAGTGGCGCAAGCACTATCCCGGTGTGGAGGAGATGACCGTGGCGGTGATGGGTTGCGTGGTGAACGGACCCGGCGAGAGCAAGCACGCCAGCATCGGCATCAGCCTGCCGGGCACCGGCGAGGTGCCCGTGGCCCCGGTCTACGAGGACGGCCAGAAGACCGTGACCCTCAAGGGGGATCACATCGCGGAGGAATTCCAGGCGCTGGTGCAGACCTACGTGGAAAGGACCTACGGGCAAGAGGGCTGAGCCCCTACCCTTCCCTTCGTCGATCCCCCGGATCAGTCGAAAGGCACCTTCAGGGCGAAGGCGAAGAGCGCGTAACCAATACTGGGTACCAGCACGGCGATTGCCAGGAATCGGGCCAGGTCCGGCAGGGTCCAGGGCTCGAAGCGGGCCAGCAGGCCGGCACAGATGAAGCCCACCACGCTGGCCGGATAGAAGCCTACCCATCCGATCAGGACGGCCCAGAGCCCACCTACCCCCACCAGCACCATCGGTCGCCACAGGGACTGAATGGGTGTCACCGGGGTGCGCGGCATGCCGGCCAGGACCCGGGCGATCAGGATCGCAGCGGCGATGATCATCACAAAGGCCACAGTACGCGGAAAGATGGCGCCGAAGGTGGTGTAGGCCTGGGTGAGCTTGAGCACATAGAGGGCCAGACCGAGACAGAATAACGCTGCGGCCAGACCCGGCCAGTCACGACCGCTTTGGTGGGGTGTGGTCTCACTCATTGTCTATCACCAGCAATTTTTTCTTGAAGCGCTTCATGATCAGCGGATAGAAAAGTCCGAGCACGATCAGTCCGATGATCACCAGGGAGATGGGACGACCGAAATATATGCCCAGCAGGTTGTCAGAGGCACTGCCGATCAGCCAGGCCTGCACAAAGCCCTGCTCGGCAATGGCGCCCAGTACCACGCCGAGCACGATGGGCGCGGGCGCAAACCCCGCCCGACTCAGGATCCAGGCGGCCACGCCCAGGGCCAGCATCATGACCACATCGGCATAGCTGCTGTGAATGGCGTAGGTGCCCAACACCGTCATGAGCAGGATGCCCGGCACCAGCATGGTCTTGGGAATGGCCACAAAGGCCTTGAAGGCGTAGCGGCCCATGAACAGACCGATGGGCAACATGATCAGGGTGGCGATGGCCAGACCGAAGATGAAGGTGTAGACCACGGCACTGTGTTCGGTAAACAGATCGGGGCCGATGCGAATACCGTGTACCAGCAAGGCGCCGAGGATGATGGCATCGGGCGGCGTGCCGGGGATGCCCAGCACCAGGGTGGGGATGAAGCCACCACCCACGGTGCCGTTATTGGCGGCTTCCGAAGCGATGATGCCGCCCGGCGCACCCTTGCCGTATTCGTCCGTATTGCGTGCACTACGTCGCGCCTCTGAATAGGCGATCAGTGAGGCTACCGAACCACCGGCGGCGGGCAGCGCCCCCACCAGGGTACCGATGCCGGAACTCTTGAGCAGGTTGACCTTCTCCCGCCAGACATGACCGAAGGCCTCGCCCAGGCGCAACCCCTTCTTGTCACCCGTGTTCACTTCCAGGTGCGGGTCCGGTGAAGAGACCAGATCCAGGATCACCGGGATACAGAAGATACCGATCAGCGCGACGATGATATCCACGCCGCCCACCAGGGCGGGCTGGTTGAAGGTAAAGCGCATGTCCCCGCCAATCACGGCAGAGCCAGTAAAGGAGATCAGCAGGCCCAGACAGGCACCCAGCAGGCCCTTCATCAGGGTGCCCTTGGACAGCGAGGCCACCAGGGTCAGGCCGAGTACTGCAAGCCAGAAATATTCAGGGGGACCGAAGGCCAGTGCCACCTTGGCCAGTGGCGGCGCCAGCAACAGCAGCGCCATCACACTGAAGAAACCACCGGTCACCGATGCGATGGTGGCAAGACTCAAGGCCATCTGACCATCACCCCGCTTGGCCATGGGATAGCCGTCGAAGGTGGTGGCGATGGATGAAGGCGTACCTGGCGTGTTGGCCAGGATGGCGGCGTAGCAGCCGCCGTAGATGGCGCCCATGTAGATGGCCGCCAGTGCAATGAGGGCGGAATCCGCCGGCATGGTAAAGGTAAGCGGGGTCAGCACCGCCACCGCCATGGTGGCAGTGAGACCCGGCATACCACCGATAGTAACCCCCGCGATGACGCCGACCACGGCAAGCATCAGGTTGATGGGCGTGAGCGCCTGAAACAAATACTCAAACATGCATCAGTTCCGTCAGTCAGTCGTGTCGTAACAACGCGTCCGTTCGCGGGGGATTTTGGCTTACTGGATCATACCCAACAGACGGGCCACCTGCTGATAGTCCTCTGACAGCTTGCGGGTGTACTCGGCCATCTGGGAATACGGGATGTCCAGGAGTACGTAACCGGCATCTTCCATGCGCTTGCGCAGGTCAGGGTCCTGGTTCACCTTGGCGAATACATCGGACATCTCCTGACGCATGGCCTCAGACACACCGTTGGGCACGGCCACTCCGCGACGGGCGCCACCGGTGAAGTCGATACCCTTCTCCTTGAAGGTGGGCACATCCGGGAACAGGGGATGACGCTCTTCCATGGCCACACCCAGCAGACGCACCCGCTCACCCTGCTCCACACCAACCGTGGTGAAGGCCCACTGGGCCTGGACCTGACGACCCAGCAGCGCGGCGGAGGCGGCAGCCGTCCCGGTGAAGGGGATGTAGGTGGTCTTGATGTCGGCGTGGTGGTCGAAGCTCTCCTTGGCCACATGGGGCGCGGAGTTGGTACCGGTACCCGCCACGGTGATGGTGCCGGGGCTCGCCTTGGCGCGGGCGATGTAATCGTCCAGGTCCTTGATGGGGCTGTCCGCCGGCACGATCAGGGCATAGGGGGTCAACTGGAAGATGTACACCACATTCACATCTTCGGTCTTGTAACCCACGTTGCCTGCCAGAGGCTGCAGGAAGATGTGCGGGGTATTGATGCCCATCATGGCGGAGCCATCACTGGTGATGCGGTTCAGCTGTGCCCAGCCGGCCGCGCCACCGGCACCCACCCGGTACTGGTAGATGAAGCCGTGGCCGGTCACCTTGCGAAAAGTGGATTCCTGCATACGCGCGGTCATGTCCGACTCACCACCCGGGTTGAAGTTGGTGATGTAGGTGACATCGCCCTGAGGCCATTCCGCCATGGCACTTGAGGCCATGCCCAGGGAAAACGCGGCCACACAGGCCACGGCGATCTTCGAGAAACGTGAGAATTTCATGGTCTACCCCTCCGATTGAGTCTTTTTATTACCCAGCAACTGCATGTCCAGGCGGACAAAATCCCCCCTGTAGACAATCTGTGCCAGATAGATCACCCGGTCCGTCCGGTCCGTGATGACCCGGCGCACCTGCGCCACCGGGCCTCCCACATCCATGTCCAGCAGATTTGCCGTTTCCATGTCGGCCCGACCGATGGTCAGGGTTTGATGGGCCGATACCAACTCCATGTTCTCAAGCCGGCTCAGGGTCTCCAGTACCAGCCTTGTGCGAAACGTCTCCGGCGCCTGTTCATAGACATCCTGGGCCAGATAAAGGTCAATATCACAGTAGGCCCGATCATCCCGCGTATGCACCCGGCGGATGTGCTGATATCCCTGCGCCGTCTCGCCGTCCTCTGACGTGTACATCGGTGGTCTATCCACCAGGCCGCTTTCCAGCAGTTTGAGCTCGGTGCCCTCGATCATCTGCAACAGACTGGACCATTCCGTGCCCACCCGCAGCCAACGCTCATCCCGGGGCTGACGGGCCACGAAGGTGCCCTTGCCCTGGCGGCGCCAGATGAGGCCCTCCTCCTCCAGCAGGGACAGGGCCTGACGTACAGTCACCCGACCTACCCCGAAGTGACTGGCCAGCGCGTCCAGGGTGGGCAGTCGCTCGCCCTCGGCCCACTGACCGTCCCTGATGCGTCTACGAAGCTCCGAGGCCACCTGGTCATACAGCGGCAGGCGACTGCGGGCGAAGGCACTCCGTGCATTGCTGGACATGGTCAATCACGCTCCGGGCTTGCGTGCGCAAGGCCCGAATTCTGCCTCAAGTTATATAGATGATCTAGTAGTACCATTGATAGAACCTTTCACAGACAATAGTCCATACTCAACAGATACGCCAGCCCAGGTGATACCCATGCATCCGGATAGCCCACTCGTCCCCAACGACCCCCTCCTGCCCCCGGACAGCCGCCTGCCGGACACCGGCCCGGTGCAGATCATGCGCCTGGAGGTGTTCGTATTCCGGGCACCCATCGAGGCGCCGGTCATCACCTCCTTCGGAGAGATGCGCGATCGCCCCGCCGTGCTGGTTCGTCTGGAGGACCAGCACGGCGCCCAGGGCTGGGGGGAGGTGTGGTGCAACTTCCCCGCCTGCGGCGCGGAACACCGGGCCCGTCTGCTGGAATCCGTACTGGCACCCCGGCTGATCAATGCCCGATTCGGCTCCGTGACCGAGGCCACCCGCAGCCTGGAGGTCGCGCAGCGGGTGCTTGCCGTGCAGACGGCGGAATGGGGGCCCCTGGCCCAATGCCTGGCTGGGATAGACATTGCCCTGTGGGACCTGGCGGCCCGGCGCGCCGGCAAGCCCCTGGCGCGGCTTCTGGGTGCCGAAGGTGTTCTGGCCACACCGGTCTATGCCAGCGGTATCAACCCCGATGATGTGCCGCGCCTGCTGGAATCCAGTCGCGCCCGAGGCTATCGGGCCTTCAAGGTGAAGGTGGGATTCGGCCGGGACGCCGACCTGGCGAGCGTGGCCGCGGCCCGGGCCATGCTCGGCCCCGGTGAACGCCTGATGCTGGACGCCAATCAGGCCTGGGATCCCCGGGAGGCCCTGACCATGGCCGAGGCCCTGGCGGCCTTCGCGCCGGATTTCCTCGAAGAACCCATGCCCGCCGACCGCAGCCTCGAGGACTGGCGCCGCCTCGCCGCCGCGTCACCCATTCCCCTGGCCGGTGGAGAAAACCTGCGCGGCGCCCAGGTCTTCGATCAAGTGCTCCAGGCCGGCATCCTGCAGGTGCTGCAGCCGGACATGTGCAAGTGGGGTGGATTCACCGGCTGTCTGCCCGTGGCCCGCGCCATCCTCAAGGCGGGCAAGCGCTACTGCCCCCATTTCCTCGGTGCCGGCATCGGCCTGATGGCCTCGGCCCACCTGCTGGCCGCCGCCGGTGGCGACGGTCTGCTGGAAGTGGACGCAAACCCCAACCCCCTGCGCGAGATGCTCGGCGCCCCCTTCCCCAAGCTGGATGCCCAGGGCCGATCCCCCCTGACGGAATCACCCGGACTGGGCGTGGCACCGGATCTGGAGGCAGCGCGGCAATGGCAGGTGCAGTATTTGAGGCGTGAGGCGTGAGGCGTGAGGCGTGAGGCGTGAGGCGTGAGGCGTGAGGCGTGAGGCGTGAGGCGTGAGGCG
>JBHEOJ010000098.1:7729-8317 GCA_046260855.1 Thioalkalivibrio sp. | reverse complement strand
CCAATGGCCAGTGACTTGACCGGCACTTCCACTTCCTCGCCGTCGCGCTCGACCCGTGCCGTCTTCGCGCCTAGGGTCAGCAGCTTTTTGATCGCCTGGGAGGCGCGTCCCTTGGCCTTGTTTTCCAGGTAGCGGCCGAGCATGTGGAAGGTCATGATGGTGGCGGCCATCTCGATGAACGAGGTCATGGGATAGACAAAGCCCACCAGCCCGATGAGATAGGGTGGCAGGCTGCCCATGGAGATCAGCACGTCCATGTTGGCGGTGCGGTTGGTCAGCGAGCGCCAGGCGGAGACGTGGGTGGCCCAGCCGCCATAGAGGAACACCACCGGGAAGGCCAGCGCGGCGATCACCGCCAGGTAACCGGGCACGGGTGCGACGAACATGTGCACTATCATCAACGCCATGATCAGCGTGGTGGGCACTGCCGCGATCACGAAGCGTCGCCAGGCGCGGGCGAGATAGGCCGATTCCACGTCCGCCTCATCGGCCGGTGCCTCTGTGGAGACCGAAGCCACTTCGTAGCCGGCCCGCTCCACGGCGCTCCGGAGCGCCTTCGGCGTGGGGCCGCCGGCGGTGCGCTGCACA
>JBHEOJ010000098.1:0-7719 GCA_046260855.1 Thioalkalivibrio sp. | reverse complement strand
CCTGGTGACTGGAGATGTTGGTGCGGATCTCCCCCACGCCGGGCAGGCGCCGCAGGGAGTCCTTCACCAGGCCGGCGCAATGGTCCGAGCCCATGCCTGGCACCACCAGGCGGATCTCTTCGGTGGTGTCCGTCACCTGGCGGTCGGGGTCCTCGACAGCAGCGACCTCGTAGCCGGCACGCTCGACTGCCGCCCGCAGGCCCGCTGCGTCCACCCGCGCCGGATCGAAATCAATCCGGACGTGATGGCTCGCGATGCTGGTGTGCACATCGCCGACACCCTCCACACGGCGCAGTGATGTGGAGACGATGCCAGCGCAATGGTCCGAGCCCATGCCGGGTACGGTCAGTTCGGCCGTCTCGCGACGCGAGCCTCCCGGGGCCACATCCGCAGTCTCGTGGCTGTGATGCGCCGGCGGGACCGTCGTCATGTGTTCCTTGTGCATGCGTCGTTCACTCCATCATGTGTCTTGATCATGTGTCTTGGCCGGTTCGCATTCCCGGCGTGCAGGTGCGTGCCGGGTGCGGTATCGCGGGGCTACTGCGCCGCCACGGCCATCTGGTGGCCTTCGCCGGCCGGCAGAACGATGGTCGCGGTGACCTCCAGGGTCTGCTGGTCGATCACCCAAATCAGGGGTTTGCTGCGGCTGGATACGTACACCGTGCCGGTGCCGGGGATGGTGTTCAGGTGATAGGGCGCGGGCGCGAGCGGCACCGAACGCATCTCCCCGTTGTCGGTGTACAGGGCCGTCAGGGTCTCGGCCTTCTGGCTACTGATAAACAGCGTCCTGCCGTCATCGCCCATGTCCAGACCATGCACGTTGGGGCCGATCTCGTAGGTCGTGGTCACCTGCCCGGTATCCACCGACACCGCCGATACCGTGCCGGCGCGTGGGTTGCTCACGTAGAGGGTACGCTGGTCGGATGCGAAGACCATGTGTTCCGGCGACGGGCCGGCCTCCAATGTGCGCAACGTCCTCCAGGTCACCAGATCGATCTCCGTGATCGAATTGTTGCCGCTGTTGCTGACATAGGCGCGGTCTCCCTCGCGGGTGATCAGTGCGTAATTGGGCGCCGGGCCGGTCGCGATGCGCTGTACGATCTCATTCGTGGTCATGTCCAGCACGCTGATGTCGCCGCGGGCGGTATGGGTGGAGATCACGTGGCGCCCGTCCGGGGTGATGGCCTGGTGATGGGTCCAGCCGGCCACGGGGATGCTCAGCATCACGTGGCCGTGGCCCGGATGGATCAGGTGCAGGCTGCTGGTCGGTGTGTCATGGGAAGCGCCCGCCGGTGCCGGTGTCTCCGCAAGACTTCCGGCGATCAGGTATTCGCCGTCGGGTGTGACCACGAGACCGTGGGGGTTCTCGACGCCCTCGTAGCGCGCAGTGATCCGATGCGTGGCCGCATCGACTGCGATCACCTGGTTGCCCGCCCCGAGGGGGATGTAGACCGTGGGGCCGGCCATGACGCTGAGCGGCCAGACGAGCGCCGCCAGGAGGATTATTGTTCGAATGGACTTGGACATGACGGTTTCCTCGAAATTGTGCCGGGCGCTCATTTGCCGCTGAACAGGTACTTGATTGCTGCGGCGACACCGAATACCAGCAGCGCCAGGAACAGAATCCAGAAAAGCCAGTGTCCGAAGCCGAAGCCCCACATCCAGCCTGAGCCTTGTCCGTGCATCATGATGTTTTCCTCTTTCTCGGGGTGAGCGCGTCCCAAATGCTGGACGAGGAACGCGACGATGATCTCGCTGACCGGATATTTCCCTGGTCGGGCCAGGCTTTAAACCTGGCGGATCGGTTCGTTCAGAGGGATCTGGGTGGGCGCAGGGCGCGCTCGGGGAAGTGTGCGGCGTGTGCGCCGGGGAAGGGGGTAAGGCTGGCGGACTGGCCTTCGTGGCCGTCTGTGAGCTTGTTGTTCAGGCTTGCGCCGGGGCAGTGTCCGCACTGACCACAGGGCAGTTCGCAACAGCGGTTGTCGCTCTGAAGGTCACTCGTCTGCCCGGCGGCCGCGTCCCCCGGCCCGGGCGTGTGGCTGTCTGCACTGAGGGATTTCGAGCAGTGTTCGTGTGTCGTCGGCTGGCCGGACTCAGCGGGATGTATGAAGGCCAGCGCGCCCGCCATCGGTGCCAACACCAAGGTGCAGGCGATCAGCAGGGTGAAGACTTGACGGGCGAGCTTGAGGGTCAACGGTGTCGATCCGATAAATACGTTCTCAGTAGGAGTATAGCCATTGTCGCTGTGATCGCCAGTCGAATACTTGTCCGATATGACTTAGGTCAAGGTTCACAAGATCGGCGCAAACAGGTACGCGGCCCGGGCAGCGATACGATGCCACAGGGGCAGTCCGTGCGATTCGGCCGGCGTCATCTCCCGTGAGCGGGCGAAATCCGCCTCGAACATGTGTTCAAGCTCCCTGGCGAAGTCACGGTCCAGTACCAGGGCGGTGACCTCGAAATTGAGGCGAAAGGAGCGGTTGTCCAGGTTGACGGTACCCACGGCGCCGCCAATCTCGTCCACCAGGAATGCCTTGCCGTGCAGGAAGCCCTCCTGGTAGCGGTAGATCCTGACCCCTGCATCCAGCAATGGACCCACAAAGGCGTAGGCGGCGTAGTGGGCGATTCGGTTATCCGGTCGCTCGGGGATCAGGATGCGCACGTCCACGCCGCTCAGGGCGGCCAGCTTGAGCATGCCCAGCACGCCCTCGTCCGGTACGAAATAGGGGCTGGAGATCCAGACCCTGTGATGGGCCGCATGGATGGCCTGTTGCATCATCAGGCTGGCGGTCTCGAAGCGGTCCGCCGGGCCGGAGGGAAGGATCAGAACGGGTACCCCGTGATGGGAGCGACGTATCGGCTCCCAGGGCAGATCCGGGATTTCCTCGGTGGCCCAGTGCCAGTCCTCCATGAAGACCGATTGCAGTGCCAGGGCCGCGGGCCCGTCGATGCGCAGATGGGTGTCCCGCCAGGGGCCGGTGCGTTGGTTGAGCCCCAGGTATTCGTCGCCCACGTTGAGGCCCCCGACCCAGGCGCTCTCGCCGTCGGCCACTACGATCTTGCGGTGGTTGCGGAAGTTGAGCTGAAAGCGGTTGCCCGGTCCGCGTGTGGAATGAAACCGGTGCACATGGACACCGGCGTCTGTAAGTGCCTGAGTGAAGGCAGCCGGCAGGCGGTAGCTGCCGATCTCGTCATAGAGGAAGTAGACCTCCACCCCGGCCCTGGCTCGCTCAATCAGGCGTTGCTGCAGCGCGTGGCCCAGATCGTCGGCCCGCACGATGTAGAACTGCACCAGCAGATAGCGCTGTGCCGATTCGATGCCCTGAAAGATGCTCTGGAAGGCGACCTCGCCATCAATCAGCAACTCCACCTCATTGCCCCCCAGGATCGGCCATTTGGCGAGCACCTCGACGCCACGCAGGTGTTTGTCCGGCTGCGGGGAATGAAAGCGGTGGGACCACAATTCTTTGGTCTTCTCCGCTAGGGCCAGCGCCAGGGCTGAGTCTTTGTCTCGACGCGCGATCTCGTAGCCCTGGAACTTGTTGCGTCCGAACACCCAATAGGCGGGCACGGCCCCGTAGGGAAGTGCGTTCAGTGACACGATCCAGGCCACGGCGCCCTGGGGCGTGCGGGTGGACATCAGTGCATCAAGCGATGAGGCAAAGCCCGCCAGGTGAAACAGCAGCACCACGACCAGCAGCCAGCGCCAGCGTCGGGGCGCCGGCGGTGTCTGCGCAAGGGATGTTTTGCCGGTCATGTGGGGGGATTGTAGGGGCTTCAGCGCCGTGCCCACCATAGTCCAAGGATCGGCAGCACGATCCATTGCAGCATCGGTGTGAGGCCGGCATTGACCAGCGGAACGATCGGCATGATGTCCCGGTAGGCCCAGGCCTCGCGCACCTCCACGTTGAGCCACTCGCTGAAGATCGTGTACCCGAGGCCCAGGATCACCGCGACGATCCCGACACGTACATAACCCTCGGTCGGCCACGCCGGGGTACCGGACACGAACAGCGCGATCACCAGTGCGCTCAAGGCGATGAGGATGTCGCCCACCGTGCAGTGCAGGCCGTAGAGGATGATCTGTTCCGGAGTGCCGGTCTCCCACAGGGTGTAGAGCGGCATGTGAGCGAACTCCCATACCAGGTTGCCGGCCGCGATCACCAGCAGATACCGCCTCAGTACCCGGAGCCAGGAGCGGGCGCCCATGTCATACATTGCTCATCGCTCCGGACCCCGGTGAGTGTGGCGGCGGGCCAGCCAGCTGATGCCCGCCGCGGCCGCGACCTGGCTGGGCCAGCATTTATTTGAGTCCATTGCCGAGGTACAAGAATTTGCCACCCGGTGGCTCTGGACGTACAACCATGAACGGCCGAATATGGCCTTGGGAGGCATCACCCCCATGCAGAAGTTGGCCCTCGCGGCCTAGGCTCTACTTCTGCCGACCGTTAAAAATGGGGGGATTACCTATTGCTCTGTTCTTGTTCTTGTTTCGCTTGCGCCAATTCCGGCGATCTTTTCAGGAAAATTTGCTCTGCTACGGCAATAACGATCATGGTGACGACGGCCACGCCAATGACGAACGGATCTGTATTCAGTTTGACCCAGACAAAGCCGCCGAGGGCGAGTAGATCCAGCAATATGGCCATCGCCGGCACCCAGGTATTGGCCTTTATGTCCTTACGAAGATAACGAAGCACACCCCAGTGGATAGCAATGTCCATGATCAGATAGAACACGATACCCAGCGCAGCGATGCGGGAAAGATCGAAGAAAGCGGTCAGGATCAACCCGAGGACCACGGTGTAGACCAGCGTGTGCTTCTGGATACTGCCGGGTATGCCGAAATGCCGATGGGGAACCAGTTTCATCTCCGTCAGCATGGCCAACATGCGGGACACAGCAAAGACACTGGCCAGAATTCCTCCCGCCGTGGCCATCATGGCAATAGCGACGGTAAACCAGACACCATAATCGCCGAGAGCGGGACGCGCAGCCGCAGCAAGGGAGTAATCCTGCGTTTCTATAATCTCAGCCAGTGACAGGTTGCTGGCGACCGCAAATCCCACCAGCGTGTAGATCACCACGCAGGCGGCAATGGAAATCACGATGGCACGCCCGACATTTCGCTTGGGGTCTATTACTTCGGAACCGCTGTTGGTAATGGTCGTAAAGCCCTTGAATGCCAGAATCCCTAGTGCGGTTGCGCCCAGAAAGTTGCCAAGCGTTCCGGCTTCACCTGGCTCCGAAAAATCAACCGAGATCGAGTCGGCAATCCACACCCCGACCAGACCGATAATCAGTATGCCGCCGATTTTCAGGATGCCAATAGAGGAGGCTACTCCCTGGATCATCCGGTTGCCCAGCAGGTTGATCAGAAAAGCCGCCAGGATAAGCGATACCCCGAGAATAGGCACCATCCGACCACTCTGGTCACCGCCGAAAAGCTGCATGGTGTAAGCGCCGAAGGTGCGAGCAAGAAAACTTTGGGCGATCACCATCGAAAAATACATCAGCAACGCATTGAAGGCTGTTGGCAACCGATCTCCATAGGCCTTATGCAAGTACATGCCGATACCGCCAGCGGACGGGTAGGCGTTGGAGATCTTGATGTAGGAGTAGGCGCTAAAGCTGACAATCACCGCAGCGGCAAGAAAGGCCAGCGGGAAAAGCACACCAGTCATCTGGGCCATCTGCCCGGTCAGCGCAAAAATACCGGCGCCAATCATGACGCCGGTACCCAGCATGACCGTTCCCGGCAAGGTCAGACTGCCTTCCTGATAGCGGCTGGTCTTGTCCTCGTTGCTATTCATTCACTCTTCCTTTACTTCTTCATAGGCGGAATCTTTAAGCAGCAGAACGGCTCATGTTTGGCATTTGCCCGCACGTTATCGTCGGTAAACCGGTACCACGCTAGTTTACGCCGGGTCCACCATCCGGTTTTTAATCGGCCACCGTAGGCCTTGATCAGTTCCAGTAATTCATCGGCGGTCCAGTGGGGTCCGTCGTACGTCACCTGCAATGTGCCATTCGGCTTACGCTCGGCGAAATCAACGCAGGCGTGGTGGTTAAGATCGTGAATGAGATCCTCCCACTGATGTTCTCTAAGCCCCTCGACGGCCACTTTCCGGCGCAAAAAAACTGCTCCTGATTGGTTGCTTTGTGTGCTTTGGTCATGGGATGACACCCCTCTTCCTGATGACTTCTCCCTGTATTAAAACTCTTCAACCTGAACTGCGACTGAATATGGACATAGACATTCGGTGGATTTTATTTACATCAAATCATAGACGAAAAAGGGCCAGGGGTTTCCCCAT
Source organism: Thioalkalivibrio sp. (assembly GCA_046260855.1). Classification (GTDB taxonomy): domain Bacteria; phylum Pseudomonadota; class Gammaproteobacteria; order Ectothiorhodospirales; family Ectothiorhodospiraceae; genus Thioalkalivibrio_A. The sequence goes on along the minus strand of JBHEOJ010000098.1, from coordinate 1,402 downwards.
GGCCCGTCAACATCGACGTCAGAATGCGATTCGAACGCCGATCACTGCAAACCAGTCTTCCGTACTTCCGCCGTCGGTTTCGGCAAAGTCAGCGGTATCACCGTACTTCCGTTCATGCACCACACCCACATAGGGTGAGAAAGCGCGGTCGAATAAGTCATACCTTAGCCGCAGTCCGGTCTCGGTGGACACCAGGCCTTTGCCAACGCCAATTTCACGGTCCTCACTGAATGCGACCGTGGCATCCAGTGTTGCTACAAGGATCCAGTAATTGGTAAGAAGCAACTCGTACTCGGCATCCAGTTCGGCGGACGTCTCACCTTCATTGCTCACATACAGGTTGGCATCAATCTCAAACCATTGCGGCGCCAGTCCGGCAACACCCAGGACCGCATAGGTGCGATCTGGTCCTTCTGGCGTGTCAAAGCGGACACCGGCCTTCGCGTCAAAAAAGTCGGAAATGGGAATTTGTCCGACGAGTTGGTTTTCCAGTCCCTCGTAGGCCTGCTCCTCGATGGCATACTCGCCTTTTGTCAGCCAACGGACCTTCCAATCGTCAGTGCCGTAGAAAAAGTCCGCATCCCAGACTCCGAGTTCTTCATCGTCATCACTGTAACGATACTCGAGCTCCTCGAACTGAACGCCCCAGATTGTCAGCGGCTGTTTGCGTGCGGTCGTATCGTCAATCATTTCCTGAGCGTACGCAGCCACTGGCAACAGTGCCAAAGCTATTACAGTGGATAGGATCAAAGACCGGCGAGAGCTCATGCTTCACCTCCTTCTTCGTTTACAACATCGGCTTTTGCCTGGTTTGAATCAGGGCCGCCCTCAACAATCACTTTGCGGAACATTCCGGCTGATGCGTGATAAGACAAATGACAGTGAAACGCCCACTGGCCAGGCTCATCGACTTCCGTCTCCATGTAAACTGTGGTGCCCGGGTTCACGCTCACTGTATGCTTGATGGGGTTCCACTGGCCGGCGCCAACATCCAAAATCGACCACATGCCATGCAGGTGCATGGGATCTGCATCTTCGTATTTAACACCGTTGATACTCCAGATGTAACGCTCCATGTTTCCGGTCAGACGGAGCTCGATTTCCCGGGTCGGTTCCCGCTCCTCGTACAAAGGATTCTGCGCTTTCAGGTCCGCGTAGGAGAGGAACTTGCCACCGTTGGCCGCCTTTGGCATCAGCCCGCTGCCTTTGGCGTAGAAAGGATCAGAGGGGGCACCCTGGCCCATCGCCATGGATCCATGATCCATACCTTCCATTCCTGAATGATCCATACCCTTCATGTTGGAATGGTCCATGCCTTCCATATTGGAGTGATCCATGCCTTCCATGGAAGAAGGATCCATGCCACCAGAGCCGGACATATCCATATCACCATGGTCCATAC
>JBHEOJ010000097.1:8094-8489 GCA_046260855.1 Thioalkalivibrio sp. | reverse complement strand
GTGGGCGAACAGACCGCCCTGGGCGTGGGCACCGATGACTACATCCGCAACGTACTCACAACCGCCCTGGGTGAAGACAAGGCCGGCGGCCTGATCAACCGTATCCTCCTTGGACGCAACTCCAAGGGCCTTGAGGCACTCAAGTGGATGGAGCCCCGGGCCGTGGCCGAAGTGATTCGTCTCGAACACCCTCAGATCATCGCCATCGTGCTCTCCTATCTGGACCCAGATCAGGCTGCGGAGGTCATCGCCTTGATGCCCGAGCGCACCCAGCCGGACATCCTCATGCGCATCGCCAGCCTGGATGGCATTCAGCCCACCGCTTTGCAGGAACTGGACGAGATCCTGGAACGGCAGTTCTCCGGCAACAACAACGTCAAGGCATCGGCGGTCGG
>JBHEOJ010000097.1:0-8070 GCA_046260855.1 Thioalkalivibrio sp. | reverse complement strand
CGTGGAGCGTATCCGCGAGGTGGGCGAGGATCTGAGCCAGCAGATAGAGGACCTGATGTTCGTGTTCGACAACCTGGAGGAGGTGGACGACCGGGGCATCCAGTCCCTGCTGCGGGAGATCTCCACCGAGTCCCTGGTCATGGCACTCAAGGGTGCCGAGGACTCCCTCAAGGAGAAGATCTTCAAGAACATGTCCAAGCGTGCCGCCGAGATGCTTCGCGACGACCTGGAGGCCAAAGGCCCAGTGCGTTTGAGTGAGGTCGAGGGTGCCCAGAAGGAGATCCTCACCATCGCCCGGCGCATGGCCGAGAGCGGCGAGATCGTTCTGGGCGGCAAGGGCGGCGACGAATATGTGTAAGACACGGATTCAAGCACGGGGCTGTATCCAAGGCTCCGCCATGGCGCGTCGGGTGTCATGACGCGCAACATCATCAGCGGTGAAGATGTCGGCGGCGCCCTGCGTTGGGAGGCACCAGCTGTGGGTGAATCGGGCGCCATGCCCGGAAAGCCTCAGGCACAAGGCAGCAAGTCACGTTCAGAGGATGTCACCGAGACACCGCCGATGCCGACGGCACAGCAGATCCGGGAGATCCAACGTCAGGCGAGGGAGGAGGGCCTGGAACAGGGACGGGAGCAAGGCCGCAAACAGGGGCTTGCGTCCGTGAAGGCCGAGGCCGAGTCCTTGCGCAAGGTGCTCGCCTCACTGGTGCCTTCGGTGCAGACCCTGGACTCTGCCCTGGAAGCCGACCTGTTGGAACTGATCAGCACCGTGGCCCGGCAACTGGTACGCCGGGAACTGCGCGCTGACCCCGGGCAGATCGTCGCCGTGGTGCGCGAGGGCCTGGCGGTACTGCCCAGCACCGACCGCACCATTCGCCTGCACCTGCACCCTGAAGATGCCCGCATCGTGCGCGATGCCCTGCACCTGTCCGATCTGGAACAACCCTGGAAGGTGATCGAAGATCCTACCCTGAGCCGGGGTGGCAGCCGGCTCGAGACTGAGGCTTCTCGCGTGGATGCAACCGTAGAGACCCGACTCAACACGCTGATCGCCGAACTCTGGGGCGGTGAACGCCGCAGCGATGATGACAACGTAGACGATGACGGGGAGACCGGCAAATGAGTCTGCCCGAGACACTGGACCCCGAACTGCGCGCTGGCCGTCTGCGCGAGAACCTCAAGCGCAGCGGACGTCGGATAGAAAAGGCAAGACCCATGAGCGCCGAGGGCCGTCTCGTGCGCATGGTGGGTCTGACTCTGGAAGCGGAAGGCGTGCGTATCCCCGTCGGCGGACGTTGCCGAGTGGTCAGCGCTGGCGGGGCCGAGGTGGAGGCCGAAGTGGTGGGATTCTCCGGCGAACGGGTGTTTCTCATGCCCATAGGCGACATCAGCGGACTGACCCCCAATGCCCGGGTCATCCCCACCCAGCACGTGCGCGAGGCCCGGGTAGGCGAAGCGCTGCTGGGTCGCGTGCTGGACGGTACCGGCAGGCCCCTGGACGGACGTCCGGCACCGGACTGCGAGGCCGGCATCTCCCTCAACGGACGTCCCATCAACCCCCTGGCACGGCGTCCCATTCATGAACCCCTGGACGTGGGCGTACGCGCCATCAACGGCCTGCTCACCGTAGGCCGCGGTCAGCGCATGGGGCTGTTCGCCGGCAGCGGCGTGGGCAAGAGTGTACTGCTGGGCATGATGACCCGTTACACCGCAGCAGACGTGACCGTGGTGGGGTTGATCGGCGAGCGTGGTCGGGAGGTCAACGAGTTCGTGACCAACATCCTGGGCCCGGAAGGCATGGCCCGGGCGGTGGTGGTGGCGGTGCCCGCCGACCACCCGCCACTGATGCGCATGCACGGCGCCATGCTGGCCACCTCCATCGCCGAATACTTTCGCGACCAGGGGCTGAACGTATTGTTGCTGATGGACTCCCTGACCCGCTTCGCCCAGGCCCAGCGCGAGATCTCCCTGGCCATTGGCGAGCCGCCGGCCACCAAGGGCTACACCCCCTCGGTGTTCGCCCGCCTGCCGCAACTCGTGGAACGGGCCGGCAATGGCGACAAGGGCGAGGGCACCATGACCGCCTTTTATACCGTGCTGACGGAAGGTGATGACCATAACGACCCCATCGCCGACGCGGCCCGCGCCATCCTGGACGGCCACGTGGTGCTGTCACGGCCTATTGCGGACTCCGGGCGTTACCCGGCCATCGACATCGAGTCGTCCGTAAGCCGGCTGATGAATGAGATCGCCGATCCCGGGCAGGTACAGGCGGCACGTCTGTTCAAGCAAGTCTATGCAACCTATCAGCGCAATCGGGATTTGATCAGTGTGGGTGCCTACCAGAAGGGCGCAGATCCTCGTGTAGACGCCGCTATTGAATATTATCCGCACCTGGAGTCCTACCTATCCCAGGACATGCGCGAGCCGGTGGATTTCCGGGAGAGTCTTCGGGCACTGGATTCACTGATGAATGAAGAGGAATGACAAGCATGGCGTGGCGTGTATCTCGCAGGTGCCTTGACCCTCAAGCTGCCCCCGCCATCGCTTGTCTCTCGCTAGCCGCATCTAGTCACCGCTGTGGAGGGGCGTTATGAGCCGGTCCAAACGCATGGAACCCGTGGCCCACGTGGCCAACAATCGCAAGCAGAACGCTGCCAAGGCAATGGGCGAGCGCAAGCAGGCCCTGGATGATCAGGTCACACGCCTGGATGAACTCAATGCCTATCGCAGCGAGTACGCCCAGCGTTTCGAGGATGGCGGTGAATCCATGGCGGGGATCGGTATGCGCGACTACCGGCTGTTCCTCTCCCGACTCAATCAGGCCATCGAGGAACAGGCCCGCCGTGTGGAACAGGCACGTACCGCCCTAGAACAAAGCCGGGGACAGTTCACCGCCTCACGGGTGCATCACGACGCGGTGAACAAGGTAGTGGACCGACTCAAGGCCGATGAACGCCGGGTGGAGGACCGCCGGGAGCAGGCCGAGAACGATGAATTCGGTCAACGCCGCCGGGACGACTGATCCAGCCCCCGGATAAGCACTGGCACGTATCTTGACTATCAATCACCAGACACCTTACGCGCCCTTGTCATCACAGGGGTGTTTGCCGGTCCTGACGGGCCCTGAATGCGGGACAACCACATGATGCAGCTTGCCGCTCTGCCACTGAACCTGCCTGGGCCGCTGATGCAGGCCCTGGGTGACCTGGATGGCCTGCCGGAGGCCATGCAAGGCCTTGGCGAGGGCGCCGAAGGGGATTTCTGGATGCGCCTTGCCGCCCATCTGCAGAACCTCGAGGGTGTTGCCGAGGCCCTTCCAGAAGACATGGACGCCGAGGCACTGGCCGCCTGGCTGGCGGCCAGTCTGAGCGGCGAGAATCTGCCGCAAAGCGGCAAGACCTTGCCGCCCGCCACCACCAACCTCACGCTCCCCCTGTCAAGCCACGCCGCCGAGAGCCACGCCGGTGGCACGAGCATGCGTGAGCAGCTCCTGGCCTCGGCGGTCCATGCCGCCGCCATGGCCTCGGGAAAGGACGGCGGCTCCGGCCAGTCCGACCAGGACCGTTTGATGCTCAATCTGCTTGAACTGGCCTCCGCCCAGCAGGGCAGGGGCGGGCAGGAATCCTCTCCCTTTCTCAACACACTGAGCCTTGCCTCTGCCAGTGCCCCCGCCACGGCTGCGCCCACCAACACGGCGGCCCTGCCACGGATGTTCAACCTGGACGTGCCCATGCACCAGCCGGGTTGGGACCAGGCCCTGGGCGAGCGCGTGAAATGGATGGCCAATCAGAACGTACAAGTGGCCGAGATCCGTCTCAATCCACCCAGCCTTGGCCCCCTGGAGATCCGGGTGCACGTGGAAGGTGACCGTACCCATGTCAACTTCCTGGCCCCCCAGGCGACTACCCGCGAGGCTATCGACGCGGCGCTGCCACGCCTGCGAGAGATGTTCTCCGAAGGCGGCTTGAGTCTCGGGGATGTCACCGTCTCCCATCAGGATGCCCGGCATGCCCAGGGCCAGAATGGCGAGGGGTCTTCCGGTCAGGGCGGATCTCAGGGCAATGGGCAGGGGCATGAAGACGGCGAGACACTGAACCGTGAAGTCAGCCTCCGTCAGGGCCTTGGCCTGGTGGACGACTACGCCTGATACCAGCCGGAGCGCTCGCTCCACTGCCTGATCGCCACAGGCCAGGCACCCCTTCGGCCCCCATTCCATACCAATGGTGGTTTTTCCAAGATGGATGGGGACGATTCGCGGGCGTTTGCCATGGCAACGGTCTGTAGCCTGTCCGTATAATCCCGCACTTTCCATGACAAATGCTTGCCCTCAAGTATCCAGGCGTGCTGGCCGATACAGTCTGAGAGCCTGTCCGCACGGACAATATCCCAGAACATCATTATTTAACGGGGCACCAGAACATGTTCAGTAACCTCAAAATCAGCACCCGGCTGCTGGGTGGCATCGCCATCCTGCTGTTGCTCACCATCGGCATCATCCTGCCGGTGGTCTTGTCCAACCTGGGTGCCATGAGCGAGCGGGCCGTGCAGCGCCAGCTCCAGGATCTGTATCAATCCCTGCGCGTCTCGATTGACGCCCAGTCCCAACGGGCCGAGTCACTGGCCGCCACGGTGAGCAACATCCCCGAGATCCAGGCCGCCTTCGCCGCCAGGGACCGGGACAGGCTGGCCGGGTTGACCGTGCCGATCTTCGACAACATGCGCCAGACCCATGGCATTAACCAGTTCCAGTTTCATACCGCCCCCGCCACCTCCTACCTGCGTGTTCACCGGGTTGAGCGTCACGGAGACGATCTATCGTCCTTCCGCAATACCGTAGTAGAGACCAACCGCACCCGCCGCTCGGTCCAGGGCCTGGAGCGGGGCGTGGCCGGCCTGGGTGTGCGCGGCGTGGTACCCATGATGCACCAGGGCCAACACACCGGGTCCGTGGAATTCGGGCTCACCTTCGGTCAGTCATTCTTCGATGATTTCACCAGCCAGTTCGGCGCCAGTGCCGGCCTGCACATTCCTGCAGAGGGCGCTTTCACCACCTTCGCCAGTACCATCGGTGAGCAGTCCCTGTTGAGCGTCGATGAGCTTGCCCGTGCCCAGCGCGGTGAAACGATCATCCGCCAGATGGAGCACCGGGGCACCCCGGTGGCCGTGTATGGTCGTGTCATCAATGACTTTTCTGGTCAGCCCGTGGGTGTCCTGGAGCTGATGGTGGACCGTAGCGACTTCGTCAGTGGCTACCAGGGTGCCTTAGCCGCGGTCGCGGGTGTTGGTGTGCTGGCACTGGTGCTGGGCCTGTTGTTTGCCTGGTTCATCGCCCGAAGTATCGTCAAGCCCCTGTGCTTCACTGTGGCCCGTCTGGATGATATCTCCAAGGGTGACGGCGACCTGACCCAGCGCCTGCCCGTTGAGGGCAACAATGAACTTTCCGAACTGGCCACGGCGTTCAACACCTTCGTGGCCAAGATCCAGGACCTGGTCAAGCAGGTGGCAGGGGCCACCGCCCAGCTGGCCGCCGCTTCCGAGGAGCTGTCCGCCACCAGTGATCAGACCACCCAGCAGGTGCGTCGCCAGCAGAGTGAGACCGATCAGGTGGCCACGGCCATGAACGAGATGACCGCCACGGTGCAGGAAGTCGCCCGCAATGCCACCGAGGCGGCCCACGCAGCCCGTGAAACGGATTCCGAGGCCAGTGCCGGTCGGGACGTGGTGGGCACCACCATCCGCTCGATTGAGTCCCTGGCCGGTGAGGTCGAGAATGCAGCCGAGGTGATCCATCGGCTGTCCGCTGACAGCGAGGAGATCGGTAAGGTGCTGGACGTGATCCGTGGCATCGCCGAGCAGACCAACCTGCTGGCCCTGAACGCCGCTATCGAGGCGGCCCGTGCCGGTGAGCAGGGCAGGGGCTTTGCCGTGGTGGCCGACGAGGTCCGCACCCTGGCCTCCCGCACCCAGGATTCCACGCACACCATCCAGGAGATGATCGAGCGGCTGCAGGGCAATGCCAGCGGCGCGGTCAAGGTCATGGAGAAGGGCCGCGAACAGGCCCGGGGCAGCGTGGAGCAGGCGACCAAGGCCGGACAGTCCCTGGAGACCATTACCGGCTCCGTGGCCCGCATCACCGACATGAACACCCAGATCGCCAGCGCCGCCGAGGAGCAGTCCGCCGTGGCCGAGGAGATCAATCGCAACGTGGTGAACATCAGCCAGGCCGTGGACGAGAGCGCCTCCGGTTCCCAGCAGATCAGTACCGCCAGCGAAGAGCTGGCCCGTCTGGCGGCCGAGCTGCAGTCCATGGTGGGGCAGTTCAGGACTTGAGGTAATGCCCCCCCCGAAGACTTCATGGATTGCATCGCAATCCATGAAGTCTTCGGGATCGGCCAATATCTGCGCCAAAAAAAGTACCTTTTGACACAGATAGTTGCGATGCAATCCATATCAGGAGGCCCGAAGTCGGCCTCCTACGCGGGCGGTGCGGCCTCGACCGGTGCCTGAACATGACCTTCCTGTATCGCCTTCAGAGATAAGGCGTCAGCAACCTCGCCGCACCATTTCTCAGCCGGGCGGGGACTGAATATCCCTGGCTTTCGGCCAGACTTAAGCGCCGGGCCTCCTGCTTGCGTCCCTCCACCCAGTCTTCCATCTGCCGGCCCAGTTGCGGGTCCAGGCATTCCAGATTGAACTCGAAGTTAAGCCGCAGGCTGCGGGGATCCCAGTTGGCGGAACCCAGCAGCAGCCACTGAGCGTCCACGATCATGAGCTTTGAGTGATCAAAGGGTGGCGGTGTGAGCCAGATATGGCAGCCCCGCTCCAGCAGTTGCCAGTGCATGGCCTCGGATGCCCACTGCACGAGACGCAGATTACCCCGTTGGGGCAGGAGGATATCCTCCCGCAGGCCACGTAGGGCCGCGCTGTTGAGCGCTGAGATCAGTGAGCCATCGGGCAGGAAGTAGGGGGTCACGACGGTGATGCTTGTGCGGGCCTCAGCCAGGGCCGCGAGGATGAGCTGGCGCAGGGTCTCGAAATCCTCGTCGGGCCCGTCTGGTACACCCCGAGCGGCGCTATCGCCCGCCCAGGACAGGACAGGGAACCAGTCTTCACCCTCCAGGGCTTCACCGCTGGCGAAACGCCAGTCATCGGCAAACACCCGTTGCATCTGGGCCACCACCGGGCCTTGGACACGAAAGTGCAGATCCTGAACCGGATGCCTGGCCGCCGTTTCCAGATTGTGCCCTGCACGCAGGTTCATGCCACCGGTGAAACCCGTATGGCCATCCACCACCAGCAACTTGCGATGGTTGCGCAGGTTGAAGGCGGCCAGTGACAGCGGCAGATGCATGGGCAGAAACAACCGGGCCTGAATCCCTGCCCGGCGCAGCGCCCGCTGCATGCTGCGGCGGCTGTAGCGCACACCCACCCCATCGATGAGCACGCGCACCGCGACACCCCGTTCCTGGGCCCGGATCAGGGCATCGCGGAACTGCTCCCCCACCGGGTCGTGGTCAAATATGTATGTGGCCAGGGAGATGCTGTGTCGGGCCGAATCGATGGCATCGAGCATGGCGGGATAGGCGGCATCACCGTTTACCAGCGGCTCCATGAGATTGCCCCCGCTGTAGGGAAACGGGCTCAGGGCATCCCCGGCACGCCTCAGGGGGAGCCACCGGGGATCGATCAGCGGCGGCACGGAAGGTTCCGGGAGTCGACCATGTCCCGCGGCTTCACGCAGGGCCCGGGCCCGGTGCTTGATGCGGTTCACCCCCAGCAGCCAGTAGAGGATCGACCCGCCCAGGGGCATCAGCATGATGAACCCCACCCAGGCGATTACCGCACGGGTATCGCGCTTGTAGAGCAGGGCGTGTCCGGCGCTGAACAGGGAAAAGCCGAGAACCAGCAGGGCGAACAGGCTGGCGACAAGGGCGTGGAAGGTGTCCATCTTTGTTAAGGATGAAGGAGGAAGGTGGAAGGGGAAAGGGGGGAGGCGTTAGGCGTTAGGCGTTAGGCGTTAGGCGTTAGGCGTTAGGCGTTAGGCGTTAGGCGTTAGGCGTTAGGCGT
>JBHEOJ010000096.1:0-8611 GCA_046260855.1 Thioalkalivibrio sp. | reverse complement strand
CTTAGTGAGCGACTGTGCGATCGCAGACTTCTGTTCGTCGCTGACGGCTCGTGCAGAAACGACTGTTGCCTCAACTTTGCCCTCGGCCTCGGCGCGCATGACTTCATAGAGTGCGGCGATATCGGGCAGCAGTGTCAGACGGTCGTTTTCGGCGAGCAGACGAACAAAGTTCTTCCCCTGCTCTGCGATGCGATCTTCACAGATGCTGATGAATAGTTCGGCGGCGGCGGCATGGGTCAGCTTCGGGCTGTCCAGCGTTGTCTTCATGATCGGATCGTGTGCGACCGCGGCCATGAAGGCGAGCTGATCGGACCAACCGGCATAATCGCCGGCGTCCCGTGCTACCTCGAAGGCTGCCTTGGCGTAGGGCCGGGCAAGCGTGGTGAGTTCAGACATGTGGAATCACCTAGATCTGTGCCACCAGGTCCTGAATCACCTGGTCGTGGGCCTTGGGATCGACTTCCTTCTTAAGGATGCGCTCGGCCCCGGCAACAGCGATGGTGCCCACCTGTTTACGCAGTTCTTCGCGTGCGCGGTGGACCTCCTGCTCGATCTCGGTCTGTGCAGATGCCTTGATACGGTCACTTTCCTGACGCGCAGTATCCTTGGAAGCCTCGACGAGTTCATTGGCGCGCTTCTGCGCCTGAGAAATGATCTCGTTGGCCTGCTGCTTGGCCTCGTGTAAGACCTGCTTGGCCTTGTCCTCGGCGAGCTGCTGTTCGTGCTTACCGCGCTCGGCGGCCGCAAGACCATCGGCGATCTTCTTCTGGCGTTCCTGCATTGCCTGGATGATGGGGGGCCACACGAACTTCATCGTGACCCACACCAGCAACCCGAAGGTGATCATCTGGCCGAGCAGCGTGAGATTAATATTCACGTTGCTACCCCCTGGTATGTCGGTTCAAAACGGAAATGTGACGCGAGTGCAGTCAATGTCCGTTAACCGGTGATGACGCCCAGGAAGGGGTTAGCAAAGGTGAAGAACAGGGCCAGGCCCACGCCGATCATGGTCACGGCGTCGAGCAGACCGGCGACGATGAACATCTTCACCTGCAGCATCGGGACCATTTCCGGCTGACGCGCGGCGCCTTCCAGGAAGCGGCCACCCAGCAGACCAAAACCGATGGCGGTACCCAGGGCACCCATGCCAAGGATCAGACCCACAGCGATCGCGGTCATGCCCTGAACGTTTGCGAGAGCGAGTTCCATAACTTCCTCCAGTGTATCGAGACAAGGTTGTAAAAAAGTTTGTAAACAAGTTGTCCCCGGTCAGACCGGGGACAACGCCGAATCAATGATCTTCGTGGGCCATGCTCAGATAGACGATGGTCAGCACCATGAAGATGAACGCCTGCAGGGTGATGATCAGCAGCTTGAACAGGGACCAGGACAAGCCCAGGGTCCACTGGATCCACCAGGGCAGCAACGCGATCAGGGTGAAGATAAGGCCGCCGGCATACATGTTTCCGAACAGTCGCAGTGCGAGCGATACGGGCTTGGCGATCTCTTCAACCACCTTCAACACGAAGTTGAAGGGCAGGAACCAGACACCGAAGGGCTTGAGGAACATCTCCTTGGAGAATCCGCCAATGCCCTTGATGTAGATGCTGTAGAAGATGATCAGGAAGAACACTGCGATGGACATGCCCAGCGTGGCGTTCACGTCGGATGTCGGATTGATGCGCAGGTAGATGTCGGGGTTGCCGGAGACGATCTGCGCGATGCGCGGCAGCAGGTCGTAGGGCAGGAGCTTCAGCGAGTTCATGAGGAAGATCCACACGAACAGGGTCAACGCGAGGGGGGCGATCACTTTGCTGCGGCCGTGGAAGGAGTCCTTTACCTGCTGGTCGACAAATTCGACCATGATCTCCACAAGGTTCTGCATGCCGGTGGGCACGCCGGTGGTCACCCGCCGAGCGGCGCGAATAAAGATGAACAGAAAGACGGCACCGAGCAGGATGGAGAAAAACATCGTGTCCACGTGAATGGCCCAGAACGTTTCCTTGTCACCCCAGGTCATGTGGCCCAGATGGTGCTTGATGTATTCCGACGCGTTCATGTTTTCCGATGCCATCGTATGCTCGAGCCTCTACTCTTTTGCGCCGGACACGGCCGGCAACAGGACAATCCAGAATGCCATCAGGCTGACCATGTAGGTGGCGAACATGGGTAGGAAGCTGACCTCCAGCCATGCGATCACCATCACGAACAAGATCACCGTCAGCAGGATCTTCTGGGATTCGCCGACATAAAACGTTCGCACTATGTCCTTCGCGGGGCGCTCTGCGCCACCTGCGAAGACCCTCAGGGCAAAAAATGCGGTGGTAATAAAGCCGATTGCGCCACCCGTCAGTGCTGACCACGCTGCGTGCGGTCCGCTGATCAATGAAAAGAGCAGGAAACCGGCCGCCGCCACGCTGGCCTGAATGATGAGAAGTCGCCGGGTCGTACTGTTGTATAAGGCCACGGACGCCTTCTTCACCTTTGGGCTTTGTATTCTGCCCCGGGTCGTCCTGCTGCCCGGGTCGCATCTCTCCGCAATACCGAAGGCGCAGAATTATATGAGCAGGCCCGTCGAGCGGTCAAATAAGACCGCCCTCGCCCCCGGCGCCCGATGCTATTTGATGTGCTCCAGAATCCCGTCCAGTTCGTCCAGGCTGTTGTACTGGATCACCAGTTTGCCCTTGCCCTTGTTGTTGTACTGGATGTTCACCGAGGCACCCAGACGCTCGGCCAGATTCTCTTCCAGGCGCCGTACGTCAGGGTTGACCGGGGACTTTACCTCGGCCTTGTTACCGCCCTGTTTCAGCATGTTCTGCACCAGGCGCTCGGTATCGCGTACCGACAACCCCTTGGCCACCACCTTGCGGGCCGCCTCGTCCTGCAACTCAACGGGCAGGACCAGCATGGCGCGGGCATGGCCCATTTCCATCCGGCCTTCCTCCAGCAACTGGCTGGCCACCTCGCCCAGTTCCAGCAGGCGAAGCAGGTTGGTCACCCCGGTGCGGGATCGACCCACGGATTCGGCCGCCTGCTGGTGGGTCATCTCGAATTCCTGGATGAGCCGGTGCAGGGCGCGGGCCTCTTCAATGGGATTGAGGTTTTCCCGCTGGATGTTCTCGATCAGGGCCATGGCGGCCGCGGCTTGGTCGGGGATATCCCGCACCACGGCCGGCACTTCATGCAGGCCCGCCAGCTGGGCGGCGCGCCAGCGGCGTTCACCGGCGATCAGCTCATAGCCCTGGCCCATGGGACGCACCACCACCGGCTGCACCACGCCCTGGGCGCGGATGGAGGCCGCCAGATCCTCCAGGGCCTCGGGCTTGATGTGGATGCGCGGCTGATATTTGCCCCGGCGGATCTGATCCACGGGGATCTGGCGCATGTTGGATTCCTCCGCCTGGCGCTGGGCGTTGCCCGCGCTGGAGAGCAACACGTCCAGTCCGCGGCCCAGTCCGGTCTTTCTTCTTGCCATGTGCTTGTCCTGAAAGAGGTATTCGCGGGCTGCCCGGGTCAAACTACAGCGGGCGCCGGTGTCTCGCCGCGCTCCCGGCGCAGGATCTCGCCGGCCAGGGCCAGGTAGGCCCGGGCCCCGCGGGACGGCTTATCATACAGAAGAACCGGCAGCCCGTGACTGGGCGCCTCGGCCAGGCGGATGTTGCGCGGGATGATGGTGCGGTAGACCCGCTCGCCGAAGTGCTGCTCCAGCTGGGCGGAGACGTCCGTGGCCAGGTTGTTGCGCGGGTCGTACATGGTGCGCAGCACCCCCTCGATGACCAGGCCCGGGTTCACCGAGCCGCGGATGCTGTCTATGGTGCGGGTCAGGGCCGAGAGCCCTTCCAGGGCGTAGTACTCGCACTGCATGGGAATGAGCACCCCGTTGGCCGCCACCAGGGCGTTGACCGTCAGCATGTTCAGGGATGGCGGGCAGTCGATGAGGATATAGTCGAATTCGTTGATGATGGGCGCCAGGGCTTCCTTGAGCCGGTACTCCCGACGCTCCGCCTGCATAAGGCTCACTTCCGCCTCGGTGAGGTCCGCGTTGGCAGGCATCAGGCTGTAGCCCACCGCCTCCACGTACTGGATGGCCTCTCGCACCGAACAGCGACCCATGAGCACGTCGCAGCTGGTGAACTCCAGGTCGTGCTTGTCCACGGCGCTGCCCATGGTGGCGTTGCCCTGGGGATCCAGGTCGATCATCAGCACCCGGCGCTTCGTGGCCGCCAAGGAGGCGGCCAGGTTGACGCTGGTGGTGGTCTTGCCCACGCCGCCCTTCTGGTTGGCGATGGTCAGGATTCTGCCCATGGGTGTTTCCTCATCATGATCTTGGTCGGTCACCTCGTGGTGACCGCAGGCCTGTACAGCCTTGTAGGTGCCCGGCGGGCCGGACGCCTACAAGGCCGACTTGTCGCGGCGCATCTCCACCAGGTGCCGCTCGGCATCCAGTCCCGGCACGCGAATCCCGTGGACAGCAACAACCCGCCAGGGATCGGGCAGCCCTCCCAGCTCCCCGGCCGGGTCACGACCCTTCATGGCCAGCAGCCGACCGTCGGGACCAACCAGGTGACCGGCCAGCGTCACGAAATCCCGGGTGGCGGCAAAGGCGCGGCTGATGACTGTATCAAAGGGTTCCTCCGGGCGGTAGTTTTCCACCCGGCTCTGCACCGCGCTGACCCCGGACAGCCCCAGCTCCAGGATCGCCTGCTTCTGGAAGCGGTATTTCTTGCCCACGGCCTCGACCAGCACCACCGTCAGGTCAGACCTGGCAATGGCCATGGGAATACCAGGCAGCCCTGCCCCACTGCCGATATCTGCAATACGCGAACCATGGATCTTGGGCAGTACCGCGAGGCTGTCGAGCACATGATGGCTGACCATCTGGATAGGGTCGGTGATGGCGGTCAGGTTATAGGCGCGGTTCCAGTGCAGCAGCAGTTCCAGGTAGGCAACCAGGGGGGTCTTAAGCTCCGGGGCAAGCCCCAGGGCCTTGAGCCCGCGGACCAGGTCCGTCTGGGCCTCCACGCAGAGCCCGGTCACGCCCGGGCGCGCTCGGGGCCGGTGCCACCGTTCTGCCCGGCGTGGCGCTTCACGTGCACCAGCAGCAGGGACACTGCCGCCGGGGTCACCCCGGGGATGCGCGAGGCCTGGCCCAGGGTGTGGGGCCTATGAGCCGCCAGCTTCTGGCGCACCTCCATGGAAAGACCCGTGATGGCGCCGTAGTCCAGGTCCTCGGGCAGGGCCAGTTCTTCGTGGCGCTGCTGGCGGGCCACCTCGTCCTGCTGGCGCAGGATGTAACCGGCGTACTTGGCCTGGATCTCCACCTGCTCCGCCACCAGGGGGTCGCCCACCCCCGGGCCGGCACCCTCCAGGCCCATGAGTGCCCCATAGGACACATCGGGCCGACGCAACAGGTCCAGCAGGGTCTGTTCCCGGGAGTACTGCCCGCCGATCACCTCCTCCACCTGGGCCATATTCACCCGGGCCGGGTCCAGGCGGCCGGCACCCAGGCGCGCCGTCTCCCCTTCCACCGCCTCGCGCTTGGTACTGAAGGCGGCCCAGCGCTCGTCATCCACCATACCCATGTCCCGGCCCAGGGGGGTCAGGCGCAGATCCGCATTGTCCTCCCGCAACATGAGGCGATACTCCGCCCGGCTGGTGAACATGCGGTAGGGCTCGGCGGTACCCCGGGTGATCAGATCGTCGATAAGCACACCGATATAGGCCTCATCCCGGCGGGGACACCAGGGGGCCAGATCGCGCACGCTGCGTGCCGCGTTAAGCCCGGCCACCAGCCCCTGGGCGGCGGCCTCCTCATAGCCCGTGGTGCCGTTGATCTGCCCGGCGAAGTACAGCCCTTCCAGGCAACGGGTCTCCAGGCTGGGCTTCAGATCCCGGGGGTCAAAGTAGTCGTATTCGATGGCATAACCGGGGCGGGTGATGTGGGCCCCGGCAAAGCCCGGGATGCTGCGCACCAGCGCCACCTGCACATCGAAGGGCAGGCTGGTGGAGATGCCGTTGGGGTAGACCTCGTGGGTGTCCAGGCCCTCCGGCTCGATGAACACCTGGTGGCTATCCTTGTCGGCGAAGCGCACCACCTTGTCCTCGATGGACGGGCAGTAGCGCGGTCCCACCCCCTCGATGGCGCCGCTGTACATGGGCGAACGATGCAGGGCGCCGCGGATGATCCCGTGGGTGTTTTCGGTGGTATGAGCGATCCAGCAGCTCACCTGGGGCGGATGCTCGTCCCGCGAACCGATGAAGGAAAACACCGGGCGGGGATCGTCCCCGGGCTGTTCGGTCAGATGGGCATAATCGATGCTGCGTCCGTCGATGCGCGGCGGTGTCCCGGTCTTGAGCCGGCCCACCCGAGGCGCCAGTTCCCGCAGGCGCGCGGCCAGGGCGATGGAGGGCGGATCACCGGCGCGACCACCGGAAGACTGGGTCTCCCCCACATGGATGCGCCCGCCCAGGAAGGTGCCCACGGTGAGCACCACGGCCCGGGCACGAAAACACAGGCCGGTCTGGGTGACCACACCCGCCACCCGATCGCCGTCCACGATCAGATCATCCACCGCCTGCTGGAACAGGGACAGGTTCGGGGTGTTCTCCACCACGGCGCGCACCGCCGCCTTGTAGCGCACCCGGTCCGCCTGGGCGCGGGTGGCGCGCACCGCTGCGCCCTTGCGGCTGTTGAGCATCCGGAAATGAATCCCACCCCGATCCGCCGCCCGGGCCATGAGCCCGCCCAAGGCATCGATCTCCTTGACCAGGTGCCCCTTGCCGATACCGCCGATGGCCGGGTTGCAGCTCATCTGGCCGATGGTCTCGAGGTTGTGGGTGAGCAGCAATGTACGCGCACCGGCACGGGCCGAGGCGAGCGCCGCCTCGGTCCCGGCGTGGCCGCCACCGACCACGATCACGTCATAGCTGCTGGACTCAAAACCCATGACACAACCCGAATTCGCAGGAAAAGGGTTGGAATTTTACGCCCGGAACAGGCCGGACACCAATAAATGATGGGGTGAGACAGGGCAATCACTGGAGAGGGTGTGCGTGGGCACGCCTGTTTTTGCTCGGTCTTACTTACCGATACAAAAACTTGAGAAGATCTCACCCAGCAGGTCATCGGCACTGAAACGGCCGGTGATTTCGCCGAGGCTTTCCTGGGCCAGGCGCAGGTCTTCGGCCACCAGTTCGGGGCCGGCGCCTGATTGCAGTGCACTTCTGGCGTCTTGTACATGACACTGCGTGCGCTTGAGGGCGTCCAGGTGCCGGCGCCTGGCGAGGTATTGACCTTCCCCTGCGCCGGAGTAACCCATGCGAGCCTTGAGGTGGGCCCTTAAGGTTTCCGCACCCAGGCCGGTCTGTGCACTGAGGTAGATGCGCTGCCCCTGTTCGCCGGGGGCATGGCCGGAAAGATCGATCTTGTTGTGGACGGTGATCAGCGGCAGGTGGGTTGGCAGGCGATCGCAGATCGCCTGCTCTGCTTCCCCTTCACCCTCGTTATCGTCTACCACCAGCAGGACTGCATCGGCGGTGTCGATCTCGACCCAGGCCCTGCGGATGCCTTCCTGTTCCACCGGATCGTCGGACTCCCGGAGTCCGGCGGTGTCGATGATGTGCAGGGGCAAGCCGTCGATGCTCACGGTCTCACGCAGCACGTCCCGGGTGGTTCCCGGGATGTGGGTGACGATGGCGGCCTCGCGCCTGACCAGCTGGTTGAGCAGGCTGGATTTGCCGGCGTTGGGACGTCCGGCGATGACCAGGCGCATTCCCTCGCGCAACAGGGCCCCCTGACCCGCCTCGCGCTGCAGCGTATCCAGGCGCATGAGCAACGCCTCGATGCGTTCAGCCACCTGGCCATCCTTGAGGATGTCGATGTCCTCGTCGGGGAAATCCAGGGCGGCCTCCACGGCGACGCGCAGGGCGGTGAGTTCTGTCAGCAGCGCATTCACCTGCCCTGACAGGGCCCCTTCCAGGGAGCGACGGGCGGAGCGGGCGGCCTGGGCTGAGCCTGCCTCGATAAGATCCGCCACGGCCTCCGCCTGGGCCAGGTCCAGGCGCCCGTTGATGAAGGCCCGTTCGGTAAATTCCCCGGGGCGGGCGGTGCGACAACCCAGCGCCAGGCATCGAGCCAGCAGCAGGTCCATGACCACAGGGCCGCCGTGGCCCTGGAGTTCCAGGACGTCTTCACCGGTGTAGGAGTGGGGTGCGGGGAAGTAGAGGGCGATGCCGTCATCCAGGGTTTCGCTGGCGGCATCCCGAAAGCGCCCGTAGTGGGCATACCGGGGCGCGGGCAGTCGGCCCAGGATGGCCTCGGCCACGGCCTTCACCTGGGGACCGGAAACCCGCAC
The DNA here is from genome assembly GCA_046260855.1 of Thioalkalivibrio sp. Classification (GTDB taxonomy): domain Bacteria; phylum Pseudomonadota; class Gammaproteobacteria; order Ectothiorhodospirales; family Ectothiorhodospiraceae; genus Thioalkalivibrio_A. Next base: position 257 of record JBHEOJ010000096.1, on the reverse strand, counting down.
CACACCGACCCCGCCAAACCCCGGCGGGGTGGCGATGGCGGCGATGGTGTCTTCAGGAGAATCGGACATGGTCAGGCTTTGGCCGTTGAGCGGCCCTCGGGTCGACGAGCCCCCGCTGGCCGGTCACGGGTCGGGCCTGCAGGCCGACCCGCGGGTTACAGCCTTGCGGTCAGCCCTTCTTCTTGGCCGCTTTTTCGATGCCGCGGGTGATGTACCACTGCTGGGCAATGGACAGCAGGTTGTTGACGAACCAGTAC
>JBHEOJ010000095.1:0-8686 GCA_046260855.1 Thioalkalivibrio sp. | reverse complement strand
CACGGGGCATGGTGTCGCGGGCGTACTGGGCTTCCAGCTCCACGGCGTCGCGGATCATGGTGCGCATCTCTTCCTTGAACTCGGCGGTCCAGATGTGGGGGTTCTCCACCTTGATCTGGTTGATGACGTCGATGCCGAAGTTCATGTGCATGGACTCGTCGCGCAGGATGTACTGGAACTGCTCGGCGACGCCGGTCATCTTGTTGCGCCGGCCCATGGACAGGATCTGCACGAAGCCCACGTAGAAGAAGATGCCTTCGAAAATCACGTAGAAGGCGATCAGCTCGCGCAGCAGACGCTGGTCGTTCTCAGGCGTGCCGGTGTGGAAGTCGGGATCGGCGAGATAACGGGTGAACGGCAGGGCCCATTCGGCCTTGCGGGCCACGGCGGGCACTTCCCGGTACATGTTGAAGATCTCGCCATCGTCCAGGCCCAGACTCTCCACGCAGTACTGATAGGCGTGGGTGTGCAGGGCCTCCTCGAAGGCCTGGCGCAGCAGGTACTGGCGGCACTCGGGGTTGGTGATGTGGCGGTAGACGGCCAGCACCAGGTTGTTGGCGACCAGGGAGTCGGCGGTGGAGAAGAAGCCCAGGTTGCGCTTGACGATGGTGCGCTCGTCCTCGGTCAGACCATTCGGGTCTTTCCACAGGGCGATGTCGGCGTTCATGTTGATTTCCTGGGGCATCCAGTGGTTAGCGCAGCCGTCCAGGTATTTCTGCCAGGCCCACTGGTACTTGAAGGGCACCAGCTGGTTGAGGTCGGCGCGGCAGTTGATGATCTTCTTGTCATCCACGCGGATGCGCTCGGCACCCATCTCGATGTCTTCCAGGCCGGTGGCGCCGATGCCCTCGGCGTCCACATCTTCCAGGGCGGTCATGGGGTCCGGATTGACGCTGGGCGCGGCACCGGCGGTGTTCATGAGGGCTCCGTTATCCTGCAGGCCCATGCCAGGGCGAACCTGCGGTTCGGGCTGCTTGTTGGTGACGGCGGCGATGGGGTCTTCCCATGAGAGCATTTTGATTCCTCCAGTACTTATTCGGTCAGTTCTTGTTCGGTCTGGGTGCTGAGCAGCCCAGTGGCTATAAGGGCAGTGGCTGTAAGGGCAGTGGCTAGTCTCAAGTGGCTAGTGGCAAGGGGAACCACCCCCACCCCGGCCCTCCCCCATGAGGGGGAGGGAGAGAAGCGGGCCCTCTCCCTGAGGGGGAGGGAGAGAAGCGGGCCTCTCCCGGAGAGAGAGGGCTTTAACCCTTGAGACTTGCCACTAGCCACTTGCCACTGCCTTTATTGGCAGGCCTCGCATTCAGGATCCAGGATGGAACACATCTTGGGCGCCTCCGGTGCGGCCGCCTCGGCGCCTTTCACAGCGTTCAGCTTGTTCGCCCGACCGGAGTCGGTGACGGTGCTCTTCTCTACGTGGGTGGCGCCCATGGAACGCAGGTAGTAGGTGGTCTTCAGGCCACGCACCCAGGCCAGCTTGTAGAGGTTGTCCAGCTTCTTGCCGGAGGGCTCGGCCATGTAGAGGTTCAGGCTCTGGGCCTGGTCCAGCCACTTCTGACGGCGGGAGGCGGCCTCTATCAGCCAGCGGGCGTCCAGCTCGAAGGCGGTGGCGTAGAGCTCCTTGAGATCGGCCGGCATGCGGTCGATGGGCTTCACGGAACCGTCGTAGTACTTGAGGTCGTTGACCATCACCTCGTCCCAGAGATTGCGCTCTTTGAGGTCGTTCACCAGGTTCGGGTTGATGACGGTGAACTCGCCGGAGAGGTTCGATTTCACGAACAGGTTCTGGTAGGTGGGCTCGATGGACTGGGCCACGCCACAGATGTTGGAGATCGTCGCGGTGGGCGCGATGGCCATGGTGTTGGAGTTGCGCATGCCCACGGTCGTGACCCGGTCACGCAGGCTGTCCCAGTCAAAGGTGACCGAGGTGTCCTGCTGCAGGTACTGGCCGCGGGATTTGGCCAGCAGCTCGATGGAGTCGATGGGCAGCACGCCCTGGCTCCACAGGCTGCCTTCGTAGGTCTGGTAGCGACCGCGCTCTTCGGCCAGGTCCGTGGAGGCCTTGATGGCGTAGTAGGAGACCGCCTCCATGGAACGGTCGGCGAACTCCACCGCCTCTTGCGTGGCGTAGGGCAGACGCTGCTGGTAGAGGGCGTCCTGGAAACCCATGATGCCCAGACCCACCGGACGGTGGCGCAGATTGGATCTACGCGCCTGGGGCACGGAGTAGTAGTTGTAGTCGATGACGTTGTCGAGCATGCGCATGGCGGTGTTGATGGTGCGCTCCAGCTTCTCGAGATTCAGACCGTTCTCGTCCACGTGCTGGGCCAGGTTGATCGAGCCGAGATTGCACACCGCGATCTCGTCGGCCGAGGTGTTGAGGGTGATCTCGGTGCACAGGTTGGAGCTGTGTACCACGCCCACGTGCTGCTGGGGGCTGCGCAGGTTGCAGGGGTCCTTGAAGGTCATCCAGGGATGGCCGGTCTCGAACAGCATGGCCAGCATCTTGCGCCACAGGTCCACGGCCTTGAGCTTCTTGAAGACCTTCATCTCGCCCCGGGCGGCCTTGGCCTCGTACTCCGCGTAGCGCTGCTCGAAGGCCTCGCCCACGAGGTCGTGCAGGTCGGGGGCCTCGTTGGGGGAGAACAGGGTCCACTCGGCCTCTTCGGCCACCCGCTTCATGAAGAGATCCGGGATCCAGTTGGCGCTGTTCATGTCGTGGGTGCGGCGACGGTCGTCGCCGGTGTTCTTGCGCAGCTCGATGAACTCTTCCACGTCCACGTGCCAGGTTTCGAGATAGGCGCACACGGCACCCTTGCGCTTACCACCCTGGTTCACGGCCACAGCGGTGTCGTTGGCAACTTTCAGGAACGGCACCACACCCTGGGACTTGCCGTTGGTGCCCTTGATGTGGGCGCCCATGCCGCGCACCCGGGTCCAGTCGTTGCCCAGACCCCCGGCAAACTTGGACAGCAGGGCGTTGTCCTTGATGGCACCGAAGATGCCGTCCAGGTCGTCGGGCACGGAGGTCAGGTAGCAGCTTGAGAGCTGCGGACGCTGGGTGCCGGAGTTGAACAGGGTCGGCGTGGAGCTCATGAAATCAAACGAGGAGAGCAGGTTGTAGAACTCAATGGCCCGTCCTTCCCGGTCGATCTCGTTGATGGCCAGGCCCATGGCCACGCGCATGAACATCACCTGGGGGAGCTCGTAGCGCACGTCATCCCGATGCAGGAAGTAGCGGTCGTAGAGGGTCTGCAGGCCCAGGTAGGTGAACTGCAGGTCGCGCTCGGGCTTGAGTGCAGCGCCCAGGCGCTCGAGATCGTAGCGGGTCAGTTCGCTGTCCAGTAGTTCCAGCTCGGCGGCGCGCTTCACATAGGCCTTGAAGTACTCCGGGTAGCGCCCGGCAGCCATCTCCGCCTGGGTGGCGGCCTGGGGCAGACCGGCGATGAAGGACAGGGCCTCGCGGCGCAGGTTGTCCATGAGCAGGCGGGCGGTGACCTGGGAGTAGTTGGGCTCTTTCTCGATAAGCACCCGGGCGCTCATCACCAGAGCGGTGCCCACGTCCTTCTCGGCCACGCCGTCGAACAGGTTGCGCTGGGCCTCGTTGATGATCAGCTGGCCGTCCACGGCGGCCAGACCGGCGCAGGCCTCTTCCACCACCTTGGCCAGACGCTCGGTATCCAGGGGGGCGAGGCTGCCATCGGCACGGGTGACGTTCAGGACGTTGGCCTCGGCCTTTTTGGCGGGCTTCCGGGCGGCGGCCTCGGCGGCACGCTTCTGGGACTGCTGCTCGCGGTAGAGCACGTAGGCGCGGGCGATCTTGTGATGGCCACCACGCATCAGGGCCAGCTCCACCTGATCCTGGATGTCCTCGATATGCACGGTGGTGGAGGAACCGGCGGCGCGGCGGAACAGGTTGTCGCTCACCTGGGCGGCCAGCTCGGTGACGATGTCATGGATGCGACGACTGGCGGCGGCGTTACCACCCTCCACGGCCAGAAAGGCCTTGGTGATGGCCACCTTGATCTTGGAGTCGTCGAAGCTGGTGACCTTGCCGTTACGGCGGATCACGTGGTGCTGTCCGGGCGCGGTGGCGGCCAGCTCAGCGGCGGTAACAGGGGATTCGGTGGTGGTTTCGGGTGCGGCGCCTGCGGCTGCCGGGCGGGACTTTTCTTCGGTGCTGACGTCTGTTTGCATGGGTGTTGGGCCTCGCGGGATACATGGTGGGGATAAGGCGGGGTCTTGTGAGGCCCCTTAACCTCCAAACACTATAGGACGGGGTTCTGAAACTGGTCAAGCACAAGATCTTGTGTGTAAGGGGGTGCACACCATGGGGACAGCCTGTGGATAAACTGGGCATGAAACACCCCCGCAAGGGTCAAACCCGCGCCCCGTCTGGGTTTCGGCCCCGGACCGGGACAGGCATCCATCAGCCCCACTAATCTGATCTGATCCAGGCCATAGAAAAGTTTCATGGGAGAGAAAGGCCCCCTCCCCAACCCTCCCCCGCGGAGCGGGAGAGGGGGCTACCTCTTCTTCGTCAGGGTTCATCTCACCGGGAGCGGTTTTAGCTGACCCGAAGTGAGGAGGACAGGTCGCCCGCACACAGGGCCAGATTGTGGAGAACCCCTCTCCCCTGGGAGAGGGGTTTATGTCTACCCCCTCTCCCGCATCGCGGGGGAGGGTTGGGGAGGGGGGAGGGAGGTAGGGGGTAAGGGGGGCTGTGGCTTTGGCCCGACCTCTTGTATCTTGTATCTTCTAACTTGCCTCTGGATCCTTCATGCGCATCCTGTTTCTCATCGCCGCCATCGTCATCGTGTTCATGATCGTCCGCACCCTGCTGCGCCGGCCCAAGTCCATCAAGCGGGACGAACGCAAGCCCCTCGGCTCGGAGAAGATGGTGCGCTGTGATCATTGCGGCCTGCATGTGCCGGAGCACGAGGCCATCCTCGACCAGGGGCGGCGCTACTGCAGCCCGGAACACCAGCAGCAGGACCGGCTCGGCCGGGATCAGTAAGACCCCTCGTGCGCGCCCTGCCCGTCTCCCGCAGTGACCTGAACTGGCGCTCCCTGCGGGCGTTTTCCCTGTATCGCCTGCTGGTGGCGCTGATCCTGCTGTCGGTGGCGTTTCTGGACATCGGGCCCCAGACCCTGGGAGAGACCCTGCCCGGGGCCTACTTCGCCGCCGTGCTGGCCTACGGCTGTGCCGCGGTGCTGCTGATCGTGGCAGGACTCAGCCGCCAGCCCGCCTACGAGACCCAGGTGGGCCTGCAGGCGGCCGTGGATCTGCCCCTGATCACTGCCCTGATGTACGCCAGCGGCGGCGTGACCAGCGGCCTGGGGATGCTCATGATCCCGGTGGTGGCGGGCCTGAGCCTGCAGGTGCCGGGTCGCTGGGCGCTGCTGTTCGCGGCCCTGGCCACCCTGTCACTGCTGGCGGCCCAGATCCAGGGCCTGGTGCTGGGGGTGATCAGCGATGGCGCCTTCACCCAGACCGGACTGCTGGGTGCGGCCCTGTTCGCCACCGCCCTGCTGGCCCTGGCGCTGTCGCGTCGGGCCCTGGAGAGCGAGGACCTCGCCATCCGCCACAGTATCGATCTGGCCAACATGGCGGAACTCAATGCCCACATCATCGATCGCATGGAGTCGGGCATCATCGTGGCCAACGACCAGGGCCACGTGCATCTGATCAACGAGTCGGCCTGGAACCTGGTGGGCAACCCGGGCACGGACAACCCCAGCGCCCTGTCCCAGCTCTCACCGCGCATCTACGCAGCCATGCACGAATGGCTCATGGACCCGGGTCAAGGGGCCGCCATGACCCTGCCCGGCGACAGCCAGGGCCCGGAACTGCGCATTCGCTTCACCCGCCTGGGGGTGGAACGGGCGGTGGGCACGCTGATCTTCCTGGAAGACACCGCCGAGCTGCGCCGCCAGATGCAGTCGGACAAGATGGCCTCCGTGGGCCGGCTCACCGCAAGTATTGCCCACGAGATCCGCAACCCCCTGGGGGCCATCAGCCACGCCGCCCAGCTGCTGGCGGAGTCCGAGGAACTGAGCCCGCCGGACAAGCGCCTGTCGGGCATCATCCAGGCCCAGAGCCAGCGCATGAACGCCGTGATCCAGAGCGTGCTGCGCCTGTCCCGGCGCCAGGAGGCGCGCCAGGAGGAACTGAACCTGGCCGACTGGAGCCTGCAGTTCGCCGATGAATTGCGCCGCCAGCAAGGCCTGGACGAGATCCAGCTGGAGGTGCAGATCACGCCCGAGGACAGCCTCGTGCTGTTCGACCCGGACCACCTGCACCAGGTGCTGTGGAATCTGTGCGAGAACGCGCTGAACTACGGCACCGGCGGCGACGGGCGCGCCTACATCCGGCTGCAGGGCGGTGCCCAGCAGGTGGGCCGCCACGCCACCCTGGACGTGATGGACAAGGGCCCCGGAGTGAGCGAGGAGATCCGACAACAGCTGTTCGAGCCCTTCACCACCAGCGGTCGCGACGGCACGGGGCTCGGTTTGTACATCGCCCGGGAACTATGCGAAAACAACGGCGGCAGCCTGGACTACCTGCCCCTGCCCAGCGGCGGCAGCTGCTTTCGAATCCACTTCCCGGTACCCGAGTCATGAGCATCCAGCACGTACTCATCGTCGACGACGAACCGGACATCCGCGAACTGTTGGAGATCACCCTCGGGCGCATGAAGCTGAGCACCCAGGCCGCCGGCACCATCACCGAGGCCCGCGCCCTGCTCTCCAGGAGCGACTTCGATCTGTGTCTCACGGACATGCGCCTGCCCGACGGCAACGGCATCGAACTGGTGGAGTACATCCAGCAGTACTGCCCCCATCTGCCCGTGGCCATGATCACCGCCTACGGCAGCATGGACACCGCCGTGGCGGCGCTCAAGGCCGGCGCCTTCGACTTCGTCTCCAAGCCCGTGGACCTGAAGATGCTGCGGGACCTGATCAACTCCGCCCTGCGCCTGTCGGAAAAAGACGCGGCGGCCCCGGAGGATGACGATGGCTCCCCGCTGCTCGGCCAGGCACCGTCCATGGCCCGGCTCAAGGAGACCATCGCCAAGCTGGCCCGCAGCCAGGCACCGGTGTGCATCCTCGGCGAATCCGGCAGCGGCAAGGAACGGGTGGCCCGGGAGATCCACCGTCTGGGCCCCCGGGCCGAACGGGCCTTCGTGCCGGTGAACTGCGGCGCCATCCCCACGGAGCTCATGGAGAGCGAATTCTTCGGTCATGTGAAGGGCGCCTTTACCGGGGCCAGCGCCGATCACCCCGGGCTGTTCCAGTCCGCCCAGGGGGGCACCCTGTTCCTTGACGAGGTGGCGGAGCTGCCCCTGCACATGCAGGTCAAGCTGCTGCGCGCCATCCAGGAGCGGGCGGTCAAGCCCGTGGGTGGCAACCGGGAGATCCCCGTGGACGTGCGTATCCTCTCGGCCACCCACCGCGACCTGGTGGCCCTGGTGCGCGAGGGCCAGTTCCGCCAGGACCTCTACTACCGGCTCAACGTGATCGAATTGCGGGTACCTCCGCTGCGCGAGCGTCTGGAAGACCTGCCCCTGCTCTCCCGGCGCATCCTGACCCGCATCGCCCAGGACTGGGGCACCCAGTCGCCGACCCTGGCCGAGGACGCCCTGGCCTCCCTGCGCCGCTACGCCTTCCCGGGCAACGTGCGGGAATTGGAAAACATCCTCGAACGGGCCGCCACCCTGTGCGAAGGGGACGCCCTGCATGCCGATGACCTGCACCTGCCCGCGGCCACGGACGCCGGCGAGCAGGCCCTGGATGACGAGGGTCTACCCCTGGACGACCGCCTGGAAGATCAGGAACGCCATGCGATCCTGGAGGCCCTGGCCAAGACCGCCGGCAACCGCACCGCCGCCGCCCGGCTCCTGGGCATCAGCTTTCGCCAGCTGCGCTACCGGTTGAAGAAGCTGGATATCGATGTGCCTGGCTGACGCCGGCGTTGTTCACTCGCCGGGGCGTAGAGGCAGGCCTGAAATCAAAACCGTTCTCTCGCCAAGACGCAAAGACGCAAAGAAAACATCTTTTTTTATAAAGCCCTTCTTGGCGCCCTCTGCGTCTTGGCGAGAAAACGGTTTTTTCTCAGTGACCTCAGTGGCTAAAAAATCATGACCACCCACGACCCACGCTGCCCCTGGTGCCTCGCGTTTCCCGAGTACGTGCGTTATCACGACGATGAATGGGGCGTGCCCAGCCATGATGAGGCACACCTGTTCGAGATGCTGATCCTGGAGGGGGCTCAGGCGGGATTGTCCTGGGCGACGATCCTGAAAAAACGCGAGGCCTACCGGATCGCGTTTGATGGCTTTGATCCGGAGAAGATGGCCCGCTACACGCAGCACAGAATCGAGACGCTGTTGCAGGACCCCGGCATCGTGCGCAACCGGCTTAAGGTCCAGGCAGCGGTCACCAATGCCAGGGCCTATCTGGAACTACGGGATGAGCAGGGCGGGCTCGCACCCTACCTGTGGGCGTTCGTGGACGGCGAGCCGGTGGTGAACCGCTTCAGGGATCTTTCAGAGGTGCCCGCCCAGACCCCGGTGTCCGAGGCCCTGAGCAAGGATCTGAAAAAACGCGGCTTTAAGTTCGTGGGGCCGACCATCTGTTATGCGTACATGCAGTCGGTGGGGCTGGTGAACGATCATCTCATCAGCTG
>JBHEOJ010000094.1:0-8725 GCA_046260855.1 Thioalkalivibrio sp. | reverse complement strand
GTGGTTTCGGTTGACGTGAAGTGGCACCTAGCGAACCCCGCACGCATTTCATTACCGAAACCCCAAACATCCGACAGGGTAATTTGACATAATATACATTATGCGAACTCAATGATGGAGCCAGTACAGGCCCGCAACCCGGCACTACAGGTATCTGCATGACACTTGCCCCCGAACGAACAGGACCCCTGCCATGCTTCGCCGGTGGCGCCTAAATTGCTGAACCCTGTATTTTCGCGCGTTTAGCGCTCTCATTGTTGCAAACCTTCGCAATAGCTCGCTCACGTGCAATTTGCGCCTTGATAGCACAAACCTGAGCGTCCAATCAGACGCACTCAGAATAGTTAGAGGCTCCCTTGAGTCAACCACGCCCACCAGCCCCCCCATCCAAACTGGACGACGTACGTCTATTGTACTAACATCGCGTCGATTGCACTAACACTTGGAGGTCAACCATGACTGCCTCTACATCATCAGCTAGCCGTTCCGCCCGATTGGGATTGCGCGCCACGCCTGAGCAGGAAGCCGTACTGCGCCGCGCCGCCGACGTGGCGCACAAGTCGCTGACGGATTTCATTCTCGACAGCGCCTGTCAGGCGGCCGAGCAAACACTGCTAGATCAACGCTTGTTCATGGTCTCGGGAAGTCAGTACCAGGCCCTGATGAATTTGCTCGAACAGCCCGAACAGGCCAACGAGGGGCTGCGCGACCTGTTCTCACGTAAGGCTCCTTGGGACAAGGCATGAGCTTGAGCGGCCCGCAACCCCTTGGGCCACTGCATCGGCTCGGTGACTTCAATTGCGGCAAACCGACGCTCAATGACTGGCTGGTGCGCCATGCCCGACAGGCGCAAGGGAGCGGCTCCGCCAAAACGTTCGTCGTCAGCGATGACGATCGGGTCGCCGGTTACTTCAGCCTGACCGTCGGCCAGATCGACACGCTCGATGCACCGGAGCGAATTCGCAAGGGCATGGGGCAGTATCCGATTCCCGTCGTGATCCTTGCCCGTCTGGCCGTCAGTCTGCAGGACCAGGGCCGAGGGATCGGCATCGGGCTGTTGCAAGACGCCATCCGCCGCACCCTGCTGATTGCCGAGCAGGCCGGCATCCGCGCCATGTTGACCCACCCCATCGACGAGGAAGCCGCGCGGTTCTACTGCCGCTTTGGTTTCATCGCCTCACCGCTGCGCGAGCAGCAACTCGTGCTGCTGCTCAAGGACGCCCTCAGCTGGGTCAAGTGATCCGACGTCAAGCATCAAACGCGTCGAGCAGCCGCTGCTCGATCCAGTCTAGCGTCCGCCTTTTGCCCCAAGGCACGTAACCGACGCGGGGCACTATGTTCGGTTGCGTACCGAATCCGGCGGCCTTAATTGTCAGCCTATTTCTGAAATAGAGGGAATTTGCCATGAAAATGCACAGGCTCGGACTCCTCCTCGCTCCGGTTATCCTACTGATGTCATGCGCCATGAACCCGGTGACGGGAGAGCGCGAACTCGCGTTGATCTCGGAGAGCCAGGAGATCCAGATCGGCAGTGAGGTCGCGGTTCAGGCGGAGCAGCAGTTCGGGCTTGTAGATGACGCCGCGCTACAGGCGTATGTGCATAAACTGGGCATGCAGCTCGCAAAGGCATCCGAACGCCCCGACCTTCCATGGTCATTCAAGGTGGTCGATGACCCTACCCCCAATGCGTTCGCGGCACCGGGCGGGTACATTTTCATGACCCGGGGACTGCTGGCGCTGATGCGCAACGAAGCAGAACTGGTTAGCGTGCTCGGCCACGAGATCGGACACGTGACGGCACGCCACTCCGTGGCCATGATGAGCCGATCCCAACTCGCCCAGCTTGGCCTCGGCATCGGTTCATTGCTCAGTCCGGAGATTGCACAGTTCGGTGATCTCGCTGCGGGTGGTCTGCAGCTCCTGTTCCTGAGCTACAGCCGCGATGCGGAGCGCCAGGCGGATGATCTCGGCTATCGCTACGCGCTCGAGCAGGGTTATGACGTGCGCGAGATGGTCAATGTGTTCGCGGCGTTGGAGCAATCGGCGACCCTTGCCGGGCAGAACCCGGTACCCAACTGGCTCGCATCGCATCCGTATGCCGGGGAGAGAATCGCGCGCATCAATACGCAACTCGAAACATTGCCGCCGGCCACTCCGCCACGACGCATAGGTGAAAACGATTTTCTGACCCGCATCGACGGACTCGTCTATGGCGAGAATCCTCGCGACGGCTACTTCGAGGCAAACCGGTTCATCCATCCGGAGCTGGCCTTCCGTCTCGATCTCCCGAAGGGCTGGCGCATGCAGAACCTGACGTCGGCGGTGGTGGCCGGAAGTCCCAAGCAGGACGCGCTGATGCAGCTGATGCTGGTGCCCGGCACCTTGAACCAGGCGGCCGAGGCATTCTTCACCCAGCAGGGGCTCACTGCGGGCCGCGTCGTATCACAAGAGGTGAACGGCTTGCCGGCGATCGTCGGTGCCTTTGAAGCACAGACTCAGCAGGCAAGGCTTGGCGGCGTCGCAACATTCGTGTCCCTTGAAGGACGTACTTACCGGATGCTGGCCTACACACCCGTGCAACAGGTGGGTACGTATGACAGGACGTTCCGCACGTCCATGGGCACCTTCGCGCGCCTCACTGACGCCAAGGCACTGGCCCGGCAGCCGCAACGCATCGCCATCGTTCGTTTGCCGCGCGCGATGACGCTGACCCAGTTCAACCAGGCCTATCCGTCGGCGATCCCCATGGGAGAGCTTGCCTTGATCAACCACCTCGAAGGCCCACAGGCTTCCATGCCGGGAGGCTTCCGGGCCAAGCGGATCGCAGGTAAGTGACGCGAGGCCGGTGACAAGATCAGGACATCCGTAATTCCCGCCAGTTCAAATATGGGTAATGGATGTCCTTAGCCAGCTTTCCGTCAGAATGCGTCACCGTGGTCCGAGCTCGTTTTCCCAACAAAGGGCCAATCCTGTGAATCCTGTCCATTTCTCTATTCGGCGGTCGCCAGATCAATCCCCTCCGCCATCACCTCCCCCAGGAAGCGGATCTGCTCCTCGGTGATGATGTAGGGCGGCATCAGATAGCTGACATTGCCCAGCGGCCGCAGCAGCGCGCCGCGCTTGAGGGCATGTTGATAGATCTTCAAGCCCCGCCGCTCCTGCCAGGGATAGGGCTCGCGGCTCGCCTTGTCCTTCACCATCTCCACCGCAGCAATCATCCCGGTCTGGCGCACATCCGCCACGTGGGGGTGATCCTTGAACGGCGCCAGGGTCTCGGCCATGACGGCGGCCAAGCGTCGGTTGTTGCCGATCACGTCTTGCTGCTCGAAGAGGTCCAGGGTGCCCAGAGCGGCGGCGCAGGCCAGGGGATTGCCGGTGTAAGAATGGGAATGCAGGAAGGCGTTGAGTTTTTCGTAGTTGTCGTAGAAGGCCTGGTAGACGTCCTCGGTGGTGAGCACCACGGACAGGGGCAGGTAGCCGCCGGTAAGACCCTTGGAGAGACACATGAAGTCCGGGGTGATGGCGGCCTGCTCGCAGGCGAACAGTGTGCCGGTGCGCCCAAAGCCCACGGCGATCTCGTCGGCGATCAGGTGTACGCCGTGGCGGTCGCAGGCTTCGCGCAGCAGTTCCAGGTACCGGGGGTGATACATGCGCATGCCCCCAGCGCACTGCACCAGGGGTTCCACGATCACGGCGCAGGTCTCGTTGGCATGGCGGGCCAGGGTCTCTTCCATGTGCACGAACAGGCGTTCGGCCACCTGCTCACAGGTTTCACCCAGCTCCCGGAGGTAACAATCGGGGGCCTGGACAGTTATAGACTGCATTAAGAGTGGCTTGTAAGTCGCTTTATATAAAGCAACATCACCCACGGACAAGGCGCCCAGAGTCTCGCCGTGATAGCTGTTGGTGAGACTGATGAAGCGGGTCTTGGTCCCCTGCCCCCGGTTACGCCAGTAGTGGTAGCTCATCTTGAGCGCCACCTCCACGGCGGAGGAACCGTTGTCGGCGTAGAAGCAGCGATCCAGGCCCGGCGGGGTGATCTGCACCAGCTTCTCGGACAGACGGATCACCGGCTCGTGGGTGAAACCGGCCAGGATAACGTGCTCAAGGGTATCCAACTGATCGCGGATGACCTGGTTGATGTGGGGATTGGCGTGGCCGAACAGATTGACCCACCAGGAGCTGACGGCGTCGATGTAGCGGTTGCCGTCGAAGTCCTCCAGCCAAACCCCCTGCCCCCGCCTGATCGGGGTCATGGGCAATTGCTCGTGATCCTTCATCTGGGTGCAGGGATGCCAGACCACGGACAGGTCGCGGCGAGTGAGATCTTGGTTGTTTGTCATGGAAAAAGTGTACCAGCAGCTGCGAGGGGTGTTTTGTTCGCTTGGGTGATTTAACGCGGAGGGCGCAGAGACGCTGAGAGCGCAAAGATGATTATTTGAAAAAAACCTTTGCGAACTCTGCGTCTCTGCGCCCTCCGCGTTCCCAACCAAAGCCGGACAAAGCTACCCGTTACCCGCCTGCATGGCCTCGTATTCGTCCTCGAAGAAGAACTTCTTCTCACCGAAGGCGGGCTTGAGGTGGTTGAGCCAAGTGGCCTTTTCGTCGTATTGGGCGAAGAACGGGCGCTGCACCCAGTCGGGATTGCGCGCCTGGATGAAGCGCAGGACGAAGACCTTCTCACCCTGGATCTCGGCCACGCCCTGGATCTCCACCTTGCCGGGGCCGGCGCTCATGGAAGGGCCACGGGCGGTACGGCCCAGACCGGAGACCTGTTTCATGGCCTCACGATAGATGGTCGCCGCCTTGGCCAGGGGCACCTCGAAGTAGTGCCGGGCGCCGGTGTCGCGCTCCACGAACATGTAATAGGGAATGATCCCCAGCTGCACCTGGGTCTTCCACAGGCGGGCCCAGACGGTGGGGTCGTCGTTGATGTGGGCCAGTAGCGGGCCCTGGCTGCGAATCTCCACACCGGTCTCGCGCAGGCGGCGGATGGCCTCCCGGGCGATGGGGGTCTCCAGCTCACGCCAGTGGTTGTAGTGGGCCATGATGGCCACGTGGCGGCCGGCCTTCACCAGGCGGGTGAGCAGGTCCAGCAGATCGTCGGCGTCGTTGTCGGTGACGAAGCGGTAGGGCCAGAAGGAAAGCGCCTTGGTGCCGATGCGTATGGTCTGCACGTGGGCGAGGTGCTCGTCCTCCAGCAACGGCTCCAGGTACTGGGCCAGGTTCTTGGTCTTCATGACCATGGGATCCCCACCGGTCACCAGCAGGTCGGTGACCTGGGGATGTTCACGCAGGTAACCCAGCACCTGGTCCTTCTGGTTGGAGGCGATGCGCAGCTCCTTGTCGCCCACGAACTGGGCCCAGCGAAAGCAGAAGGTGCAGTAGGAATGGCAGGTCTGACCCTGGCTGGGGAAGAACAGCACCGTCTCCCGGTACTTGTGCTGCAGGCCTTCCACCACCTCGCCATCGATTCGGGGCAGGTTCATCTCCATCTGACCGGCGGGATGGGGGTTGAGGTCGTCGCGCAGTTCTTTGGCCAGGGCCGTGATCTCGGCCTTCTCAGCGCCCCGGCGGTGTAGTTGTGCCATGCGCTCGTAGTTCTCGGGATCCAGCATGCCCTTCTGGGGGAAGGTGAGCTGAAACATGGGATCGTCAGGCACGGCGTCCCAGTCGATCAACTCGTTGATGACGTATTCGTTGACCCGGAAGGGCAACACACTGGCCACCACCTTCATCTCGAAACGCTGGGCCTCGGACAGACGGGCAAGCTGGGGGATCTTCTCCAGGCTGCGCTCGTTAAAGACCTTGAAACTGCGGGCCTTGATCTCGCCCAGTTCGGTATCGCTGTAGAACTTGAGGACAGAACTCATGCTTCGCGCCTCCGATGCTGCTGTGCCCAGGGGGAACGCACATGTACCGAAGTACACGTCCCTCTGGGACCCAGTGTGCTGTCCGGCCCCCGCAGGCGTGCAAGACCGGACATGGAAGACCGACGTGATATCCCTGATCGCAGATAGAGCAGAGCAGGATCGGGTGTCGTCGGCCCAGTTAGCCGACCAACTTAACAAACGGGTGTTGCAGAGTGCAAACCGAGCCCTTTGTTACAATCGTCCCCGACTCCGGGTATTCGGCCCAGAAGCGCTACACTCCCAGCACCGGACACCCCGCTCCCCACCTGATCAAACCCTATGCACCCAGAATTCCCCCTCGAACCCGGCCTGATTCACCTCAATCACGCCGCAGTAGGCCCCTGGCCAGCACGCACGGCGCAGGCGGTGCAGCGCTTCGCCGAGGCCAACATGCGGGAGGGTTCCCGAGCCTACCTGCAGTGGATGAAGGAGGAACAGCGCCTGCGCGAGCTGCTGGCCCGGCTCATCAACGCTCCCTCCCCCGAGGACATCGCCCTGCTCAAGAACACCTCCGAGGCCCTGTCCATGGTGGCCTACGGCCTGGACTGGACATCCGGCGACAACGTGGTGTGCCCGAGCGAGGAATTCCCCTCCAACCGCCTGGTCTGGCAATCCCTGCAGCCCCGCTTCGGCGTGCAGACCCGCCTGGTGGACCTGGCGCAGAGCCCGGACCCGGAGGCCGCCCTGATCGAGGCCCTGGACGGCAACACCCGCCTGCTGTCTGTGAGCGCAGTGCAGTACGCCAGCGGCCTGCGCCTGGACCTGGAAAGACTGGGTGCGGCCTGCCGGGCGCGCGGTGTGCTGTTTTGCGTGGACGCCATCCAGCAGCTGGGCGCCCTGCCCTTTGACGCCCAGGCCTGCCAGGCGGACTTCGTGGCGGCAGATGGACACAAGTGGATGCTGGGGCCGGAAGGGCTTGCGCTGTTCTACGTGCGCCCTGAGATCCGTGACCGGCTGAAACTCAACCAGTACGGCTGGCACATGGTGGAGCACCTGGGGGATTACGACCGCATGGACTGGGCCCCCGCCCGGAGCGCCCGACGCTTTGAGTGCGGCAGCCCCAACATGCTGGCCATCCACGCCCTGGCCGCCAGCCTGGACCTGCTGCTGGAAACCGGGCTGGAGAATATAGCTAATGTCATTTCTGGAAAGATTGAATATCTTATTGATTCAATTGAATCAAAAGGCTTCGAGATCCTGTCACCCAAAGCTTCGGCGCGACGCGCCGGCATCCTCACCTTTCGCCACGAGGGCCAGGACATGGGCAAGTTGTACCAGCGCCTCATGGAGGCCGGCGTCCTCTGCGCCCACCGGGGCGGCGGCGTACGCTTCAGCCCCCATTTCTATACCCCAGAAGCCGCCCTCGACGCCGCCCTCGACCTCCTGTAGGCACCGAGCCCCCTCGGCGATCCCGGGAGAATGGACAAGATGGACAGGTTTTTGGAGTTAGGGGATAAGGCTAAGATCTAAAACTTTCGACAGGATGAACATGATTAACGGGATTTAAAGCGCTTTAACCTGTAAATCATGTAAATCCTGTCCGACCTTCTTCTTTCCAATCCCGACCACTCAACAGGCCTCGAAGCACATCCCCTCATCCATGAGCACGGCGGTGGCATCGGCCACCCCCCGCACCCGGACGCCCGCAATCGCGTCCTCGTAGTCCACATGCTGGTGGCCGTGGACAATGAGCCGGGCGCCCATGGACCGGGCCAGACTATCGATCACCCCGAAACCATGGGGATGACAACCGGGGGCCTCGTGACAGATCAGGACGTCGGCCTCCAGACCGGCGAGGCGGTCCAGATCTTCGGGATAGATGGTGGTGCGATGACGCAGGGGCAAACCCTGACGCCAGTGGTCCCGTAGTGGGAAGCTGGCCAGGTGTGCCTCCCGGGTGCGAAATACCGGTGTCATGTCGGGATACCAGACCTTGCCGCGAAACACCCCGCCCAGGCCCGCCATACGCAGCCCGGCCACCTCCAGCACCCGGCCATGGAGGTTGTGATCCCCCAAGGCGCAATGGAAAACGTGGTCGTGCTCCCGTACCGTGTCCGATTCATGGTTGCCTGGAACCCATACCACCTCGATCCCGGCATCCACCAACGGCGCCAGTACCTGATCCATTGGTGCGTCCTTGAGCCCCATGTCCCCGAGAATCACCACCGCAGCCGGTCCCTGGACCTCTGCGGCCTGCAATAGGCCGGAGAAGTTGCCATGGGGATCGCCGTAGAAGATGATTCGTTGCATTCGCTCTTTTATCGTCTAATAATGTGCATATGCATCATTTCTGGAGCCTGCCATGAGCCAACCGGCCATCACAAGCCGCATCGACCCGGGCCAAACCCTCACCAAGGCCTTCCTCAACGCCGGCAAGGACCTGGGGCTCAACCGCGCGGCCTTAGGTCAGGTGATCGGCAAAGACCGCAGCACCTTGACCCGGGGCCAGATCGACCCCGACAGCAAGGCCGGGGAACTGGCCCTGATGCTGGTGCGCTGCTACCGGGCCCTGTTCGTGCTGGTGGGTGGTGAACCCGAGCAGATGCGCCACTGGATGCACGCCTCGAACCACCACACCGGCGGCGTCCCTGCCGAACAGATACTCACGGTCCAGGGACTGGCCAGGGTGACAGAATATCTCGACGCGATGCGCGGCAAGGTCTAGTCACCCGTCGGGTCCGGGCATCTTCAGATACTCGAATCCCCTCTGGGCAAAGGGCACCTCTAATTATTCTGAGTGTTCAAGATGCATGCTCACGAATAGTTAGAGGTGCCCTAACCAGCCTACGCCTCAAACCCGGCCGATGCCCGCC
>JBHEOJ010000093.1:0-7500 GCA_046260855.1 Thioalkalivibrio sp. | reverse complement strand
CTGGTAGACGGCCTCACTGCCGGACTCGAATCTAAGCGATGGATCCTCTACCCGTTCGCCGTCCCTGCGCACTGCGCCCTGGCGAATCATGCGCATGGCCTCGGATGTACTGCCCACCAGACCAGCCTCCTTAAGGAGATTGGGCAGGGCTAGGCCTTCGGCCGGGGCCGCGACCGTCATGCCGGGGATGTCCTCGGGCATGGCACCCTTCTGGAAACGCTCAATGAACTGCCCACGCACCTGGCCGGCAGCCTGGCTGCCGTGGAACCGCTCCACCAGCTCCTCGCCCAGCAGGAACTTGATGTCCCGGGGGTTCGTGCCCTGGGCGATCTGCTCCCGGTATGTGCCAATCTCCTCCATGGAACGAAAGGAGAGCAATTCGAAGTAACGCCACATGAGCTCGTCCGATATGGACATGAGCTTACCGAACATCTCATCCGGGGCATCGGCAATGCCGATGTAGTTGCCCAGGGACTTGGACATCTTCTGCACGCCGTCCAGACCTTCCAGGATGGGCATGGTGAGCACCACCTGCGGGGCCTGGCCGTAGTGCTTTTGTAGCTCACGGCCGACCAGGAGATTGAATTTCTGATCCGTACCGCCCAGCTCAACATCTGCCTTGAGGGCCACGGAGTCATAGCCCTGAACCAGGGGGTACAGGAATTCGTGAATGGCGATGGGCTGGCCCGTACTGTAGCGCTTATGAAAGTCATCCCGCTCCAGCATCCGCGCCACCGTGTGCTTGGCAGCCAGCTGGATCATGTCCGCTGAACTCATTTCCCCCATCCAGGATGAATTGAACATGACCAGGGTCTTTTCCGGGTCCAGGATCTTGAAGATCTGGCTCTCATAGGTACGGGCGTTGTCGATCACCTCATCCCGCGTGAGGGGCGGACGGGTGGTGCTTTTGCCCGTGGGGTCGCCGATCATCCCGGTGAAGTCACCGATCAGGAAGATGGCCTCATGACCCAGGTCCTGGAACTGGCGCAGCTTATTGAGTAGCACCGTGTGACCCAGGTGCAGGTCCGGGGCGGTGGGGTCGAAGCCCGCCTTGATGCGCAGGGGGCGATTCTGCTCAAGACGCTGTTTGAGTTCGTCTTCGAGCAGAATCTCGTGGCTGCCACGGCGGATCAGGTCCAGCTGGTCGGGGAAAACGGGCATCCTGTACTCCTTATATAGGCAGATGGGCCTGCAAGGGCATAAACTCCGTCAAAATACCGTATCGACGGACCCGGAAGATTGACCACGAAGGGGCCTCGGGCTACGCTCTGGCAAACTAATACGGAACACAATCCGTGAATTATCATTCTTTCTACAAGCGTGATTACAAGTCGACCGGGGCCACCAGGCCTGCGGAACCCTCCCGGCACTGGGGCCTGCGGGGTGTCGCGCTGGCCGCGGGACTGGTGCTGTTGGGCGTTGTGCTGGCCAAAAACCAGGATGACGCCCCGGGTCCCGGGCCGCAGCTAGCGGAACTGCCGTCAGCACAAGCCACCACCGCGGCCGTGCATGATACCCAAAAGCGTCCCGACGGCACACGTGTCCAGATGGCTCTGGCGCTGCCCCAAATGCCCACAGGCGATCCCGACCCCGCCCTGGACATCCAGCCCGAGGCCGCCGCCTCACAGGCTGAAACCGGTGACTGGGCCGAGGTGGAAATCAAGCGGGGAGACACCCTGTCATCCATCTTCAGCCGCCTGGAAATCCACAGCCAGCTCAACCCCATCTTGTCCCTGGGCGATAAAGTCAGCCTGCTCAGGTCCATCCATCCGGGTGAGAAAATCCGAGCCATGAAGCGCGATGGCCAGCTGCAGCAGCTGGTCTACGAACCCAACCGCACGCGTCAACTGCACGTGAACCGGGGCAGCGAGGGCTACGAGGCCGAAATCGTCGAGCGCCCTCTGGAGGTTCGCATCAGCCAGGGCAACGGCACCATCCGTTCATCCCTGTTCCAGGCTGGCGTGGATGCCGGCATGTCCCAGGCCCTGATCATGTCCATGGCCAACATCTTCGGCTGGGACATCGACTTCGCCCTGGACATCCGCGAGGATGATCATTTCACCGTCATTTATGAACAGCTCTACCAAGACGGGGAATTCGTGCGTGACGGGGCCATTCTGGCCGCCGAGTTCGTCAACCGCGGCACCACGTTCCAGGCCTTGCGCTACACCACCCCCGAGGGCGATACGGACTACTATTCACCGGATGGACGCAGTATGCGCAAGGCCTTTCTGCGTACGCCGGTTGAATTTGCCCGTATCAGCTCCCGCTTCGGTACCCGCCGCCACCCGGTGCTGCACACCATGCGCCAGCATCGGGGCGTAGACTATGCCGCCTCTACCGGCACGCCTATTCGGGCATCCGGTGACGGGCGTATCGTCCATCGGGGCAGCCGGGGTGGTTATGGCAAGACCGTCATCATCCAGCACGGCCAGCAGTATCGAACACTCTATGCCCACATGAACGGCTTTGCCCGCAACACCGCCGTAGGCAGCCGGGTGCGCCAGGGCCAGGTGATCGGTTACGTTGGCAGCACGGGCATGGCCACCGGCCCCCACCTGCACTACGAATTCCACGTCAACGGTATGCACCGCGATCCACTGACCGTGCGCCTGCCCGACGCAAAACCGCTGCCGGAGCGCTACATGGGAGACTTCAAGGCCAAGACCAGTCCCCTGCTGGCCCAGATCGAAGGCCTGCGCGTCCTGACCCTGGCCGAGGCCACTCGGTGAGCAATGGGGTGAGCGCCCACTTCGTGGGCCTCATCTCCGGGACCAGCATGGATGCGGTGGATGCGGTGCTGGTGGATCTGCCGGTAGAAGGCGCCCCCCGCTGCATCGCAGCGCTCAGTCACCCGATCCCTTCTGAACTCCACGCCCGCCTGATAAGGCTGGCAGACCCGCAATGTCATGCCGGACTCGATGAACTGGGTGAGGCGGATGTACTCACGGGCGAACTATTCGCCGAGGCAGCCCTGGCGGTGATCCGTGACAGCGGGCTCGAACCCGGGCAGGTGCAAGCCATCGGCAGTCACGGCCAGACGGTGCGCCACCGACCCCAGGCCAATCCCCCTTTCACGCTCCAGATCGGCAATCCCCAGCGCATTGCACAGCGCACAGGGGTCACCACCGTGGCCGATTTTCGCCAACGGGACATGGCCGCAGGTGGACAGGGCGCGCCCCTGGTACCCGCCTTTCATCGGGCCATCTTTTGGACCCCGGACGAAGACCGGGTCGTGGTCAATATCGGCGGCATCGCCAACATCACACATCTGCCCGCCAGCGGGCCGGTCACCGGCTTTGACACCGGGCCGGGCAACACCCTGATGGACCTCTGGATCCGCCGCCACCGGGACCGCCCGTATGATGAGGCAGGACAATGGGCCCGTCAGGGTCAGGTGGCTGACACACTGCTCGATACCCTGCTGTCAGACTCCTACCTGAGCGAGGTACCACCCAAGAGCACCGGTCCTGAATACTTCAGCGCCGCCTGGTTGGACCAGGCCCTGGCGGGTCACAAGCAGACATCCCACGCCGATGTGCAGCGCACGCTGCTGGAGTACACCGCCCAGAGTCTCACCGACGCCATCCACTACCATGCCCGCAACAGCGCACAGGTGCTGATCTGTGGCGGTGGGGCACGCAATGATTATCTAATGGAGCGGCTCACCCTGCTGATGCAGGAACGCCGGGTCTCGGATACCACCGCCTTTGGCGTTGAACCGGACTGGGTGGAGGCCATGGCCTTCGCCTGGCTGGCGAGGGAAACCCTGTTTGGGCGACCGGGTAATGTAAGGGAAGTCACAGGCGCTCGCGAGGACGTCCTCCTGGGCGGAGTCTTTCCGGGCGGTGGCCCGGGGAGTGGCAAGTGGCAAGTGGCAAGTGGTTAGGAAAAGAAAAGGGGGGCTTTCGCCCCCCTCTTGCATCTTGCATCTTGCATATTTCTCCAGCGCTTTCTTACACCGAGAAGGAAGAACCGCAGCCGCAGGTGGTGGTGGCGTTGGGGTTGCGGATCACGAACTGAGCCCCTTCCAGGCCTTCCGTGTAGTCGATCTCGGCGCCCATCAGGTACTGGAAGCTCATGGGGTCGATCAACAGGGTCACACCGCCGTTTTCCACCACGGTATCGCCGTCATTAACGTTCTCGTCGAAGGTGAAGCCGTACTGGAAGCCGGAGCAGCCACCGCCGCTCACGAACACCCGCAGCTTCAGGGCGTTGTTGTTCTCTTCCTCGATCAGGGTCTTCACCTTGGAGGCCGCGGAATCCGAGAAGATCAGCGGGCTCGGCATGGTTTCGGTGGCTGTTTCAGTTGCACTCATGGCTATTCTCTCCGAACGCGTTTCTGTCCGATGGTGATCAATAGGGATACGCTAGCATTTGTTGACTACAATGGTCAAGAATTGGCCTTGCCAATCTCGGGGGCCTGCGCCGGCGCATCTTCGGGTTTAAGGTACTCCAGACGGGGCTTTTCACTGGAACGGCGCACCAGGCTGCCATTGACCTCAGCCCCCATGGCCATCTCGATGAGATTGTAATACACACTGCCGGTGATCCGCGCCTTGGGCGCCAGTTCCACCCGCTCCAATGCGTGAACATCCCCTTCCACAGTGCCGTTGATGACCACCCGGGGGACGTTGACCTCGCCCTCAACCCGCCCGCCTTCAGTGAGGATCAGGATGGAGGGGCGTTCCCCGTCATCGGCGTAGATGTTGCCACGGATCGTGCCTTCCACGTGCAGTCCGCCGGAGAAGCGTACATTGCCTTCCAGTACCGTGTTGGGCCCCACCAGGGTATCCACCTGAGCGGCAGCCATCTTTTTGCGATTTCCCCACATGAATCAACCACCTGCCTTGAGGCTGGAGTCCCAGCCGTATTCCTGCTCCACGACCCGGGGACGATTCCCCCCGGTGGTGAGCGTCAGCTTGAGCACCTCGGGTTCGAGACCCTCGGGAATGCGGATCCGTCCTTCCAAATTTTGGAAGTAGCGAAATGAAAAGTCGCGACTGCCCTCGCCCAGGGCATCACCGGTGGCCTCCCCCGGCTGACCGCCCTGACGGCCCTGAACCAGCAACTCCAGGGTTCCCTCCACCACGCCACTGCCCCGGATCTGGGTCAACACGGCCTTGAAGACATACTCGCCATTCGCCCCGCCCGGCTCAAGGGTAAAGCTGTGAATATGCAAACCCGATTCCAGATTCTCCGGCGAGACGATATTGCGGTAGAAGATCAGCTCCTCATCCATGGACTGAAGGCGGGACTGCATGTCGCGTAGGGATTCCTGCAGACGACGGGAGGCGGCCTCCTCCACCAGGTAACCTCGCTCCAGCTGGGCATTGCGACGCACCAGCTCGCGGTTGGCACGGGTGTATTCACTGAGCTGCTGCTGGATCTGTCGCAGTTCCCCCCGGGCATCACTGCCACCGCCGCCCCGGGAATGGCCCGCCTGATACAACGCCCAGCCACTCAGCAGCACCATGGCACTGGCCACCGCCAACATCAGGGCCCGACGCAGGGGGTGATGGTAGCGGACCTGATAGCCGGGTTGTCCGCGCAAGGGCTTCACTGATCAGGGCAGTACGGCGATGCCGTCCAGACCGGCAGTCTCGTCGAGGCCAAACATCAGATTCATGTTCTGCACCGCCTGCCCAGACGCGCCCTTGACCAGGTTGTCGATCACCGACAACACCACGGCAGTGCTGCCTCCCTGGGGTCGGTGAACCGCCAGACGGCAGCGGTTGGTTCCCCGCACGCTGCGGGTCTCCGGATGTCCACCCGCAGGCAGCACATCCACAAAGGGCTCATCGGCATAGCTGCGTTCATAAAGCCCCTGTAGGTCAGCCTCGGACTCGCCCAGGGTGGCATACAAGGTGGCGTGGATACCCCGGATCATGGGCAACAGGTGGGGCACGAAGGTGAGCCCGGGGGCAGTACCCGCCACACCGGTAAGGGTTTGCAGGATCTCGGGCAGATGTCGGTGACCCGCCACGCCATAGGCCTTGAAGTTCTCGCTGGCCTCGCACAGGAGGGTGCCCACCTGGGCCTTGCGTCCCGCGCCGCTCACCCCGGACTTGGCGTCGGCCACCAGATGCGCCGTATCCACCAGACCGGCCTTCAGAAGCGGGATAAAACCCAGGCTCACCGCCGTGGGGTAGCAGCCAGGCACCGCAATCAAGCGGGCCTCGGGGATCTGCGCCCGGTTGATCTCGGGCAGGCCATAGACCGCCTGATCCAGCAGCTCCGGCGCCCCGTGGGGCTGGCCATACCAACGGGCCCACAGCTCGGCGTCCTTGAGCCGGAAATCCGCGGACAGATCGATCACCCGGGTGCCCCGAGACAGCAGTTCCCCGGCCAGGGCATGGGCCACGCCATGCGGGGTGGCGAAAAACACGACATCGCATTCGGCGAGACGACCCGCATCGGGCTCGGTGAAGCTCAGATCCGTGTGGCCACGCAGGTTGGGGAACATGGCGTCCAGGCGTTCGCCAGCATTGCCCCGGGATGTGACCACCGCCGGTTCAGCCCCGGGATGTGACAAGAGCAGACGCAGCAACTCCACACCCGTATAACCCGTCGCGCCTACGATACCTGCCCTGATCACGTTGTCCTCCTGGGGAAAATTCAAATGCTCTGAGGCTGGCGATAATACTCCCATTGCCGGCAGGGACGAAACGCACCGCCCGCTCACTCGGCGGCAGAACTTTCCTTAACGGGTGGTGCTCCAACGGGTACACTGCCCCCAAGTTAAGGGCACCTCTAACTATTCGTGAGCACGCATCTTGAACACTCAAATTCGCGCTCTCGGCGTTGCAAATCTTCGCAATAGCACGCTATTACGTGCGATTTGCGCCTTGATAGCACGAATTTGAGCGCCCAACCTGACGCACTCAGGATAATTAGAGGCGCCCTTAAATCACTGGATATCACGGTCATCCCCATGAAAAGACGCGATTTCATCACCATCGCCATCGTCGCCATCCTCATCGGTGGCGGCTTGGCACTGTGGCTCTCCCCCGAAGGCATGCGGCCCGCGCCGGAGGTCAGTCTCAAGACCCTGAAAGGCGAAACGGTCTCCATAGAGGGGCTGCGCGGGCAGCCGGTGCTGATCACCTTCTGGGCCACCAGCTGCGTGAGCTGCGTGCGGGAGATCCCGCATCTGATCGAGCTGCACGAGCGCTACAACCCCCGCGGCTTGGAGATCATCGGTATCGCCATGTCCTATGACCGTCCGGATCACGTCATGGAGCTGACCCGCAGCCGGGGCATCCCCTACACCATCGCCCTGGATACCGAGGACAAGGCCGCCCAGGCCTACGGCCAGATCCGCCTGACGCCTACCTCGTTCCTGATCTCCCCCGAGGGGCGCATCGTCTACCAGAAGCTCGGAGATATCGACTGGGCCCTGGTGGAGCGCAACCTGGAACGCTGGCTCTGATGAGCGCCTACCTGTGGGCCAAGTCCCTGCACGTGATCTTCATGGTGACCTGGTTCGCTGGACTGTTC
>JBHEOJ010000092.1:0-9007 GCA_046260855.1 Thioalkalivibrio sp. | reverse complement strand
CCCGCCTCCCGCCTCCCGTAGAGACGCAGGTTTTTCTAAAGTCCCGCCGTTGCGCGCCGATACAGGGTCCATGGCCCGCTTCCTTGTTGTTTTACTGATCCTTGCCGCCGCGCCCGTCTGGGCGGGGGTGGAGTTCGGCGCGCGTCTGGAGCAGTCGGCCTGGACCTTGAATACCTCCCGGGAGGCCTGCGAACTGGTCCACGAGATCCCCCGCTATGGGGTGGCCCGTTTCCATGAGCGCAGCGGCTATCCCCTGGGCTTTACCCTGGATACGGATCTCTCCGGTGCCTCGGGCCGCTCGGCCCGACTGGTGCTGGTGCCGCCCAACTGGCGCCATGATCTTCGTCCCCGGGGGCTGGGCGAGCGGTCTTCCGATGAGTCGGCCCTGAGCCTGGACACGGCCACCGCCCTTGAGCTCTACCATGCCCTGGAGGCCGGGTATCAGCTCAGCGTCGAGCATCAGGCCCCGGGGCAGGGGGGCTTCCAGGTGGCGGCGGCCGTCTCCCCGGTGCGTTTCCGCGAGGTGATGGCGGATTTCAGTGCGTGCCGGGACCGGATGATTCGCCTGGATTTCCAACCGGTGTCCCAGTGGCGGGTGCATTTCGACACCAATCAGAGTCGTCTGGATCCCGGGGCCCATGAGACCCTGCGTCAGGTCCTGGAGTCCTGGCGCGGCCAGCGGGACCTGCGGGTGATCGTGGCCGGCCATGCGGACGAGCGGGGTGGGGATCAGATCAACAATCCCTTGTCACGCCGCCGCGCCGATGCCGTGCGCACCTTCCTGGACGTCTACGGGATTCCCCGCAACCGCATCGAGGTGCGTTCCTTCGGCTCCACCTGGCCCCTGGAACCGGGGGATGACGAATCCGCCTGGTCCCGCAACCGCCGCGCCACAGTCTGGCTGGCACGCTGACGGTCAGAACGGCCTGCCGCGACGACCCGGGGAAGGGAATGGACAGGATTAACAGGATTCACATGATCTTGGACTTTGATTTTGAAATCCCGTTAATCATGTAAATCCTGTCAGATAAAGGTCTTTCCCCGCGTTTCAGCGACTCTGCGTCAGATGTTCTGATCTCCCCTGCACCCAGCCGAAATCTGCGATTTCTTAATATTCCAGGCGGATTTCCGTATAATTCCCGCCCCTGACCCATCCAACTCTTCTAAAGGTTTCCCCATGTCCAGTGGCGTGAACAAGGTGGTGCTTGCCTACTCCGGCGGCCTCGACACATCCGTGATCCTCAAGTGGCTGGAGGATACCTATGGCTGCGAGGTGGTCACCTTTACCGCCGACATCGGTCAGGGCGAAGAGGTGGAGCCGGCTCGGGCCAAGGCCCAGGCCATGGGTGTGAAGGAGATCTACATCGATGACCTGCGCGAGGAGTTCGTGCGGGACTTCGTCTTCCCCATGTTCCGCGCCAACACGGTCTACGAAGGTGAATATCTGCTGGGCACCTCCATCGCCCGGCCGCTGATCGCCAAGCGCCTGATCGAGATCGCCAACGAGACCGGCGCTGACGCCATCTCTCACGGCGCCACGGGCAAGGGCAACGACCAGGTGCGCTTCGAGCTGGGGGCCTATGCCCTGAAGCCCGGCGTGAAGGTGATCGCCCCCTGGCGGGAATGGGACCTGAACTCCCGGGAAAAGCTGCTGGCCTACGCCGAGCAGCACGGCATCCCGGTGGAGATGAAGCGGGGCAAGAAGTCCCCCTATTCCATGGACGCCAACCTCCTGCACATCTCCTACGAGGGCGGCCCCCTGGAGGACCCCTGGTTCGAGGCCGAAGAGGATATGTGGCGCTGGAGTGTGTCGCCGGAGCAGGCCCCGGCCGATCCCACTTATGTGGAGATCACCTACCAGGGCGGCGACCCGGTAGCCCTGGACGGCAAGGCCATGAGCCCCGCCGCTCTGCTGGCCGAGCTCAATCGCATCGGTGGTGCCCACGGCATCGGCCGTCTGGACCTGGTGGAGAACCGCTACGTGGGCATGAAGTCCCGGGGCTGTTACGAGACCCCCGGTGGCACCATCATGCTGCGTGCCCATCGGGCCATCGAGTCGATCACCCTGGACCGTGAGGCGGCCCATTTGAAGGACGAGATCATGCCCCGCTATGCCAGCCTGATCTACAACGGCTACTGGTGGAGCCCGGAGCGGCGCATGATGCAGGCGCTGATCGATGCCTCCCAGGCCCACGTCAACGGCACGGTGCGTCTGAAGCTTTACAAGGGCAACGTGATCGTCGCCGGTCGGCAATCGGACACCGACAGTCTGTTTGATGCCTCCATCGCCACCTTTGAGGACGATGCCGGGGCTTACAATCAGAAGGATGCGGAAGGATTCATCAAACTCAATGCCCTGCGCATGCGCATCGCCGCGCAGCGGGGGCGCTGAGACGCCGGGCGCCGGGTTCGGGGCACCCGGGTCGTGAGGCGTAGATCCTGGCTGTGGGGTTTTATGCTGCTGGTTGTGCTCATGGCCGCCGGGCAGTCTGTCCATGCCCGTGAAGCGGGTGCCTTGGGGAATGACCCCGCCGAGATTACCCTCGCTGTACTGGCCTTCAGGGGTGTGGACGAGGTCCTGCGCCTTTGGACGCCCACCGCCGAGTACCTGCAAACCCGCATCCCCGGAGTGCGTTTTCGCATCCTTCCCCTGACCAACGACTCCCTCGACGGGGCCGTGGCCAGCGGCGAGGCGGATTTCATCCTCACCAACTCCGGCTCCTACGTGGCGCTCAATCAGCGCTACGGCATCACCCGGATCGCCACCCTCATCACCCAGCGCCCCACCGGCCCCTCCACCCGCTTTGGTGCGGTGATCGTCACCCGGGCCGATCGGGCTGATATCCGCGAACTCGCTGATCTCAAGGGCAAGCGGTTCGCGGCGGTGCATCCCGATGTCTTCGGCGGCTGGTGGATGGGATGGCGTGAACTGCGCAACCACGGCGTCGAGCCCTTTCAGGACCTGACCCTGGAGTTCACCGGGTTTCCGGTGGACCTGGTCATGCAGGCGGTGCGCACCGGCCAGGTGGATGCCGGCACCTTCCGTACCGAGTTGCTGGAGCAATGGACCGATGAGAGGCGCATCGATCTGGCAGATTTCCGTGTGCTCAATGCCCGCAGCACGCCGGGTTTCCCCTTTTTGCACAGCACCGAGCTGTATCCGGAATGGCCCCTGGCGGTGCAGCCCCACGTGGACCAGGGCCTGGCCAGGCGGGTCCTCCAGGCCCTGCTGTCCCTGCCCGAGCAACACCCGGTGCTGGAAGCAGCGGAGATCACCGGTTGGACCATCCCCCTGAACTACGACCCCGTGCACAACCTGATGCGCGAACTCAACGTGGGCCTGTACGAACCCGAGGCCGATCTCACTCTGGAACAGGTGATCAGCGTCTACGGTCCCTGGCTGGCCGCGATCATTGGCCTGATGATGGCGGTCTTCCTGATGTCTGTGATCCGGCTCAACCGCCGCATCACCGCCTCCCGGGTGAGCCTGTCCAACACCCTGCGTTCCATCGGCGATGCGGTGGTGACCACCGATACCCGCGGGCACATTGAATACATGAATCCGGTGGCCGAGCGCATGAGTCAGCGCAACCTGGACGACGTGGTCGGTCAGGACTATCGCCAGGTGTTTCACCTGGTCGGCGAATCGGACCGCAATGAACTGGGCAACCTGGTAGGCTACAACGCGTCCATGCGCGAGGTGCGCCCCCATACCTTCGAGGGCCTGCTGCTGAACCGGGACGGACAGGAGTACGCGGTGAAAGTCACCACCTCGGCCATTCGTGCCGGGCTGACCCGGGTCTCCGGTTGCGTGCTGGTGATCCACGATGTGACCGAGCTGCGCACCCTGGCCCGTCAGCTCAAGTACCAGGCGTCCCACGATCCGCTCACCGGCCTGGTGAACCGGCGTGAATTCGAGGCGCGTCTGTCCCGGGCAGTGGATGGCAGCCAGAAAGGCAATCAGACCCATGTGATGATCTTCATGGACCTGGACTGGTTCAAGGCCATCAATGACAGCCAGGGACATGCCGCAGGCGACCGGGTGCTCAAGGAGATCGCCGATATCCTTGAGGCCCAGGTGCGTTCCACGGACACTGCCGCCCGGCTCGGCGGTGATGAATTCGGCATCCTCCTGCTCAACTGCGACCTGGATACCGGCAGTGCCCTGGCGGAGAAGATACGAGAGGCCATCGCGGCCTACACCTACCGGGTCGGAGACCAGGTCTACCGGCTTGGAATCAGCCAAGGGCTGGTGCTCATCGACCGCAGCAGCGGCAATCTGGAGTCGGTGCTTAAGGCCGCCGATGATGCCTGCTACACTGCCAAGCAGTCCGGCCGCAACCGCAGCCGGATTCATCAGGGCTGACGCTTTGTGATCCTCCCAGGCAGTGGCCCGGGACATGACCGGGCCCCAAGGCCGGAAGGGACAACTGCACCATGATCGCCACCAAACCGCTACGACGCCTGGCCTGGGTTCTTTGCGCTGCCTGGCTGGTCTCCGGCTGTGCCAGTACCCAGGGCCCCAAGGACCCCCGTGATCCCTGGGAGGGCTATAACCGTGCCGTGTTCCAGTTTAACGAAGGGGTGGACAAGGCAGTGCTCAAGCCCGTGGCCAGGGGCTACGTGGCGGTGACACCCTCGCCGGTGCGCACCAGCATCGGTAATTTCTTTGCCAACCTGGGGGACGTAACCAACCTGTTCAACAACGTCCTGCAGCTCAAGTTCGAGTCTGCCCTCACGGACCTTGGGCGCATCACCTACAACACCACCTTTGGCCTGCTGGGCGTCATCGATGTGGCCAGCCACATGGACCTGCCCAAGAACAACGAGGATTTCGGCCAGACCCTGGGTACCTGGGGCGTGCCCGCCGGGCCCTATTTCATGCTACCCCTGCTGGGGCCCAGCACCGTGCGTGACACCCCCAGCCGCTACGTGGATGCCCGCACCAATCCGCTCTACTACTACGACAATCATGGCCGCCGGAACACCCTGACGGGTGTGAACATCATCCATACCCGGGCCGGTTTCCTGAGCACCGAGCAGGCCCTGGAAGGTATGGCCGATGATCGTTACACGGCCCTGCGCGATTTCTACCTGCAAAGGCGCGAGTACCTGGTCCATAACGGTGAGCCCCAGGGTCGTGACCGTAGCGCCGACCTGTTCGATGAACTGGAAGCGCTGGAGGCCCTTGAAGCAGATGAGGCCGCCGAACAGGCACGTTGAGGCGCGCCCGTTCGGAAGGTTGAAGGCGCAAGGATGAAGGCTGTACAAAAGGTTGAAGGCGGAAGGATGAAGGTTGAATGAAACCACCCCGACTGTCCCTCTCAGCGTGGGGTCCGAGGGGCTACACTCAGCCTTCATCCTTCATCCTTCATCCTTCATCCTTCATCCTTCATCCTTCATCCTTACAAAATACCTGTCCCCCATCTGGGTCACCCAGTCGTCCAGCCCCCCGAACAGCCTTTCCTTGAAACGCTGCCAGCGGCCCCTCTCCCGCCAGTGGCGTGCCTCCCATCGGGTGCTTTGCTCAAAGTCCGTCTCGAAGACCTCGGCCAGTTGTTGGGCGAAGACCTCGCTCATCACCGCCTGATTGGCCTCCAGATTCCAGCGCAGGGTCCAGTGGTCCAGGTTGCTGGAACCGACACTGGCCCAGTCATCGCAGAGCACGAACTTGGCGTGCATGAAGCGGGGCTGGTATTCGTAGATGCCTATCCCTGCGCGTAACAGGCGGCCGTAGAAGCGTCGTCCCGCATGCCATACGGCGGGGTGATCCGAGTGCGGGCCGGGCAGAAGCAGGCGCACGTCCACACCCCGTCGGACCGCCCGAACCAGGGCGCGGCGCAGGCGCAGTGTTGGCACAAAATAACCGGTGGCCAGCCACACCCGGCTGTTTGAGTGATTGATGGCCGATATCACGGCAGCCATGACCGCGCGCCCACCCTGACGGTGATCGCCCAGTACCTGGCCATCGGCGAGTGTTGGCTTATCGCGCTTCGGCGCGGGCGCGGTGATCCCTCCGGGTAGTGGCTTGGGCAGCGGTTCCCGGGACCAGCGGCGCCATGTCCGGCCGAACAAGGTCTGCCAGTCGTCCACGCAAGGCCCCCGGATGGCCACCATGACCTCATGCCAGCTCATGGTGGCCTGGGCCTCGGGGTCGAACTCGTCGCTCAGTCCCATGCCACCGGTGAAGGCCACTTCACCATCAACCAGCAGCAGCTTACGGTGATCCCGCCACAGACTCAGCCTCAAGCGCTTGAGCTCCACGGGGTTGTACAGGGCAAGCCTGACCCCGGCTGCTTCCAGGGGCTGGCGTTGCTCGCTGGACAGGCCCGAGGCGCCATAGCCGTCCAGCAGCACATACACTCCGACGCCCCGCTGTGCGGCCCGACACAGGGCATCCACGAATCGTTGCGCACAGTGGCCATCGTTCGCCAGATAGAGCTCCAGCAACACGTAGCTGCGCGCCCCATCGATGGCCTTGAGCATGGCTGGGATGAATCGTTCTCCGTCCACCAGCAGGGTATAGGTGTGGGGGCCCCGTCGGGGGAAGGCGGGTGGGCGGCGTCGCAGGGGGTGAGGGCGCATGGGCGTCTGGAAGGAGGAAGGTGACGTGATATGCTTGCACGAAATCGCCGGCGCGCAAAACGCCGGCTGGACCACCGGCCCTGCGCCGGTCCCAGGACTTTTTCTCCATGTACGCCATCCTTCGACCCTTTCTGCAACTCACACTCCTCCAGGGCGGCCCGCAGGATCTGCCTGCCTCGTCCACCCTAGCGGCCCTGGTGGGCCTGAGCTATCTGGTGGTCGGTAGCCTGGTCGGCACGCCCTTCTATGGCTTTCAGGACGCCATGATCCAGAGCTTCGCGGAGCTGTGTCTCATGGCCCTGGTGGTCTCCGTGGCCCTGAACATGGTCGGGCATCCGGGACGTTTCCAGCAGACCTACTCGGGCCTGCTGGGGGTGGGCGTGGTGTTGGGTATCGTGATACTGCCCCTGGCCCACGCCATCGCCGGTGGCGTGCGTGAGCCGGGCAACACACCGCCCCTGGTGAGCCTCGCCTACCTGTTGATGCTGGGCTGGATGCTGGCCGCCTACGGCAACATCATTCGCCATGCCCTGAGCCTGCGTCGCCTGAGCTTTGGTGTGGCCCTCGCCATCATCTATCTCTTCCTGTCCGCCGCACTGATCAAGTTGGTGCTGGGCGCTGGCCCGCTGTCGTGAAGCACATCCACATTCTGGGTATCTGCGGCACCTTCATGGGAGGTGTCGCACTGCTGGCCCGGGCCGCAGGCTACCGGGTCACCGGTTCTGACCAGAACGTCTACCCCCCCATGAGCACGCTGCTGGCGGAGCAGGGCATCGAGGTCTCCCAGGGTTTCGATCCCGCCCACCTGGAGCCTGCCCCGGACGAGGTGGTGGTGGGCAATGTCATGACCCGGGGCAACCCGGCGGTGGAACACGTGCTCAACCGGGGCCTGGCCTACACCTCCGGCCCCCAGTGGCTGGCGGAACACGTGCTGCGCGATCGCTGGGTGCTCGCGGTGGCCGGCACCCATGGCAAGACCACCACGGCCAGCATGCTGGCATGGATCCTGGAATACGCGGGTCTCAAGCCCGGATTTCTCATCGGCGGTGTGCCGGAGAACTTCGGCGTCTCGGCCCGCCTGGGGGAGGCGCCGTTCTTCGTGGTGGAGGCGGACGAGTACGACACGGCCTTTTTCGACAAACGCTCCAAGTTCATCCACTACCGGCCCCGTACCCTGGTGATGAATAACCTGGAATTCGACCACGCGGACATCTTCCCGGACCTGGCCGCCATCGAGCGCCAGTTCCATCACCTGGTGCGTACCGTGCCCGGCGAGGGTCTGATCGTGCGCAACGCCCTGGATGAAAACCTCTCCCGGGTCCTGGGGCAGGGCTGCTGGACCCCGGTGGAGGGTTTCGCCGTGGAAGGGGAGGCCCACTGGCAGGGCCGGCTGCTGAGCGCTGACGCCAGTCGATTCGAGGTGCTGTATCAGGGACAACCCCAGGGGCAGGTGGGCTGGGAGCTTATCGGCCGTCATAACCTGGCCAACGCCCTTGCGGCCCTGGCCGCCGCCCGCCATGCAGGTGTGCCTGTGAGCGAGGGCCTGCGTGCCCTGGAGGGCTTTGCAAGCGTCAAGCGCCGTCTGCAGCTGCGTGGTGAGCGCTCGGGCATCCGCGTCTATGATGATTTTGCCCATCATCCCACCGCCATCGCCACGACCCTGGAGGCCCTGCGCGCCCGGGTGGGCGAGGCGCGCATCCTCGCGGTGCTGGACCCCCGCTCCAACACCATGCGCATGGGCGTGCATAGGGACCGGCTCGCAGCCTCCCTGGGACTGGCCGATCAGGTGTTCCTGCTTGCCGCTGCCGATCTGGGTTGGGACAGCGCCGAAGTGATCAGTGCCCTTGCCCATGGATGCGCCTACCCGGACGTCGACGCCCTGCTTGCCGGTCTGCTGGCCGAGGCCCGCCAGGGCGATCACGTCCTCATCATGAGCAACGGAGGCTTCGGCGGACTGCATGATCGCCTGCTGGACAGCCTGCCTGGTTGAACGCTTATTGTTTCTCAGCCGGGCCTGCTTGGCCCGAGTCTCGGGCCGCTCAAGGGCCGCATCCGCAAGCTGCTGGAGGAGGGTGGCCACCCGGCCGAGACCGTCAGCCAACGGGGTCGTCTTCAGCCCATGGCCCCCCGTCGGATGGACGACCGGCTGTTCGGTCAGGTCTCGGCGGCTGTTCTAGAGGGCAATCCGCTCAACATCCAGTACCACGGCCGGGAACGCGACACACCTACGCATCACCCGCTCGAAAGAGCGGGTGTGGATTGAGGATGGCATGGGGTCACGCACCGCCCGCTGTATCCGGTGGGCCGTGGAAGAGAACGCGACCTCCTATGTGGATCATGGAGTCCGCGACCGTGTCGTGTGACTACCACATTCCCATGACCGCCTTGAGGCTCTTTTCGACGCTGGCCACTTCATCCGCCG
>JBHEOJ010000091.1:0-9105 GCA_046260855.1 Thioalkalivibrio sp. | reverse complement strand
TGGTGGCGCCATCCCGGTGTTCGATCACCAGGCGTTCCAGGTCCCGGGGGTTGTGGTATTCAAGGTCCAGCTTGATGAGTCGCTCGGTGCGTTCACCCACCAGGAAGCCGCCGGGCAGCTGAAAGTGCTCCCGGTCGAAGGCCTCCATGACGTCTTGCACCGTGAGGTCCAGGGAGGAGAGCTGTTCCGGGTAGATATTCACCCGGATGGTACGGTCACGCCGTCCGCCCAGGCGCACCTCGCCCACCCCGTCGATGGTCTCAAGTGACTTGCGCACCACGTTGCGGGCGTACTGGTTGAGCTGTTGCTGGGTGCGGTCCCCCTGCAGGGCGAGCCACATGATGGGTGAGGCGTCGGTCTCCACCTTCCCTACCACTGGTGGATCGGCGTCCTGGGGCAACTGGCGCAGGACCTGGTTCACCTTGGCCTGGACCTCGTTGAAGGCGACGTCGATGTCCTTGTTGAGATTGAAGGTGATGGCCACCACCGACACGCCAGGTGAGGAGGATGACTGCACCGAGTCGATGCCCGGCACGCTGTTCACCGAGGACTCGATGATGCTGGTGATGGAGGCGTCCACCACGTCGGGGTTGGCGCCGGTGAGCACGGTGGTCACCGAGACCACCGGGAAGTCGATGGCCGGGAAGCGGTCCACACCCAGGCGGTCCATGGAGATGAGCCCGAACAGCACCAGCACGGCGCTCATCATATACGCCAGCACGTGGCGTTTGATGGAGAGTTCAGGCAGCGTCATCAGTTGGACTCCCGCACGTTTACGCTCGCGCCGTCGGTCAGGAAGTGGGCGCCGTCAACGGCCACGGTGTCACCGGCCTCTATGCCTTCGATGACCTCGATCATGCCGTTGCTGCGCTCGCCGGTGCGGATCTCGCGCTGGTGGGCGGTGTCGTCCGCGATGACGTAGACCACGGTGCCAGCCGGGCGCAGCACCACGCTGGTCTCGGGCACCAGCAGGGCCTCGTCACGGGTTTCCAGGATGACCCGGCCGTTGACGCTGGCACCTGATCGCCACCCACCGGGGTTGTCGAATTCGGCGATGACCATCACCGAGCGGGTGCTGCTGCCCAGCATGGGGCGGATCTCGGTGATGGTGCCGTCCACTTTCTGGTCCGGGGCCACGGGTGAGCGCAATTCAACGGTCAGGCCGGTGTGCAGGCGGTCGGTGATGTATTCGGGGAAGGGCAGTTGGGCACGCAGCAGCTGATCGGTGGCGATCTGGAACAGGGGGCTACCCAGGGAGGCCCAGCCGCCCACGTCCGCCTGGCGGGACTCGATGCGTCCGTCCACCGGGGCCTTGATGCGAGTGCGCTCGATGTTGCGCTCCGCCTGGGAGCGCTCGGCCCGGGTGGCGTCCAGCTGGCCTTCCAGGGCACGTAGTTCGGCCATGGCATCGTCCACGGCGACTTCGGAGACCATGCTGCGTTGCAGAAGCTGACGGTTGCGTTCCACCTGGCGCTGCTGATTCTCAATCAGGGCCTCCAGGCGGGAGATCTCGGCTCGGGTCCGTTGCGCCGTGAGCCGGAAGTCGCCATCGTCCAGTTGCGCCAGCAGATCACCGGTGGTGACCGCATCGCCCTCGTCCACCCGAATCTCCACGATACGGGCGGCCACCTCGGCGGACACCGTGGGCGCCGCCGTAGTGCGTACCGTGCCCAGGGTCTCCTCGGTGATGCGCACCGCACCCACGGTCACCTTCTGGGCGGTGACGGTCGTGCCCCGGGGGCGTTGTTCCTGAGCCTCTTCGTTGTCCGGTTCGGAACCGCAGGCCGCGAGGCCCAGGGCCAGCATGGGGACTAGCAGCAGGGGGAGGAGCGTTCTCATGGGGATGTCCTTGTGGGTCCTGGAAATCGGTGTTGGTTTAAGTCTTGTCCTTGCCCGGGCGGCCCGCGCCCTGCAACAGCACCTGCATGAACATGCGGCTGAAGCGGGCGGGGTCGTCGGCGAAATCCACGTCGGGCAGGTGGCGCAGCACGTCCCGTGACTGGACGAAGAAGACATTGGCGGAAAGCATCATCACGGCAATGAAACTGGCGGGCAGGTCAGGATCCAGCTCGCCCCGGGTCTGCCCCAGGCGCACGGTCTCCACCAGACGTTCGAAGCCATCGTGAAACACATCCCGGGCCAGTTCCTCGGCGCGCCCCGGGGCGTTGTCCACCACCTCGCGCAGGATCATGCGGCTGTCGCGGCCATTGGCCAGCATGTTCTCCAGGTGTCTGAGGGCGAAACCGCTGAGGCGTTCTGCGATGGACCCGTCGTGCAGGTTCAGGGCCTCGAGCTCCTCGCGGGATTCCCGGCAGGCCTCGCGCAGGGCCTGAATGTAGAGCGCGTGCTTGGAGTGAAAGTGGTGAAACACATTGGCCTTGCTCACCCCGGCAGTGGCCGCCACGGCGTTCATGGACACCGCATCGAAGCCCTGGCTGGAAAACAGGTCCAGGGCCGCGCGCAGGATGCGGGCGACGGTATCGGAGGGGGGTGTGCGTGGGGATACGCAAGGGTGTTCGCCTGGCATGGCGCTGGTCCTGGCAAGTCCGAGAGGACTGCTAGGTTACTGACTGACCGGTCGGTCAGTCAAGTATGGACAAGGATGAAGGCGGAAGGATGAAGGTTGAAGGTGAATCGCCGGGATTGATTCAACCTTCCGCCTTCCGCCTTCCGCCTTCCGCCTTCCGCCTTCATCCTTCGCCTGATCCCGCGAACCCGGTGAGATATGCGGGCTAGAATAGGTGGCTTTGCTGTCGGTGGGTTTGACACGGGTCAGGGCCCCCGGCATTGCCTGTTTCATCAAGACCACGGAGACCCTATGTCCAAGACCTTGAGTGATTTCGTTGCGGCCGCCCGCGAACGCGTCGATGAGATTAGCGCCGACGATCTGCAGGAGGCCTTGGAGGAGGGCGAGGATCTGCTGCTGGTGGATATCCGCGAGCCCTATGAATACGAGAAGGCCCATATCCCCGGCGCCCTGCTCATCCCCCGGGGGATGCTGGAAGGCGCTGCCGACCCCAACAACCCCCACCGGATCGAGGCCCTGTACAGCGCCAGGGAGCGCCCCGTCGTTATGGTATGCAACACCGGTGGCCGCGCCGCCATGGCAGCCGACACGCTGATGCAAATGGGCTTCGGCCAGGTACGTAGCCTCGCCGGCGGGCTGAAGATGTGGGAGGCGGAGGACTATGACATTGAGTCGGGGACGTATGCGGGGCCGCTGCCCTAGTTGAAGTAGGAAGTCGGAATTGGGAAGTTGGAACTTAAAGCCTTACTTCGCACTTCCCAATTCACCCTTCCAACTTCAACTCGCCCTTCGCAATTCCGACTCGCAGTTCATCAATCCGTCACCATCCCGTCACACCACTGACAAAGGAGGGTCATAGCATGCGCTGCAATGAATACCGGAGATTGCATCATGCGCCATGCCTCTACGCTGCCCGATGCCCCCTGGGCCGAGGCACCGCAATCCGCGCCGAATCCCCTGTACGTGGAACTGGCGGCGAGCCGGGCCGATGTGGAGGCCTCCATGGCCTTGCGCTATCAGGTGTTCGCCCGGGAGATGGGCGCCCGGGTGCAGGGCGCGGAGGAAGGCCTGGACCGGGACTACTACGACGCCTTCTGTCATCACCTGCTGGTGCGGGACTCGGTCACCGGTCAGGTGGTGGGCTGCACGCGCATCCTCACCGACCAGCAGGCCATGGCCGCCGGTGGCTACTACTCCCAGAGCGAATTCGACCTCTCAGCCATCCACGCCCTGCCGGGTCGCATCATGGAGATCGGACGCACCTGTATCCATCCCGACTACCGCACCGGTGGCGCCATCACCATCCTGTGGGCGGGCATGGCGCGCTTCATGGCTATCCATCGCTTCGACTACCTGATGGGCTGCGCCAGTATCGGCATGGCCGATGGCGGTGCCGAGGTCCACGCGATCATGGCGCGCCTGCGGGAACGTCACCTCTGCGGCGCGGACCTGCGGGTCACGCCGCGCCGCGCCCTGCCGCCGGTGTCCGCGCTGCCGGATGGCGCCGCCATGCCGCCCCTGCTCAAGGCCTACCTGCGCCTGGGCGCGCGCGTCTGCGGCGAGGCCTGCTGGGATCCGGATTTCAACGTGGCCGATGTGTTCATCCTGCTCAACATGGATCACATCCCGGCCCGCTATCAACGGCATTTCATGGAACGGGCCTGGTCGTCCAGGGGGCACGTCCATGAAGCCTTTGAGAGTCACGTTTAGGCTCATGTTGCTGGTGATCCACATCTTCATCGGCCTGCTCATCGTGCTGGTCTTCGGCCACCAACGGGATGGCCAGATCCCCCAGGGCCGTTTCCAGCGGGCGGTGTGCTGGTGGCTGGGCCGCATCCCGCGTATCGCCGGGGTGCGG
This sequence comes from Thioalkalivibrio sp., assembly GCA_046260855.1. Taxonomy (GTDB): domain Bacteria; phylum Pseudomonadota; class Gammaproteobacteria; order Ectothiorhodospirales; family Ectothiorhodospiraceae; genus Thioalkalivibrio_A. Next base: position 4,720 of record JBHEOJ010000091.1, on the reverse strand, counting down.
GTCCATGCCCGCGGTGTGCCTGCGCAGGGTCCGGTCCTGGTGGTCTCCAATCACGTCTCCTGGCTGGACATCCCGGTGCTGGGCGGGCTCGCCCCGGTGGGCTTTCTGTCCAAGGCCGAGGTACGTCACTGGCCCCTGGTGGGCTGGCTGGCCGCCCGCACCGGCACCCTGTTCATCCATCGCGGCGCCCATGCCGCCTCGGCGGTCACCCAGTGCATCACCGAGAACCTGGAGCAGGGCAGGCGGGTGCATGTGTTTGCCGAGGCCACCACCACCGACGGCACCGACGTACGCCGGTTTCACCCCCGCCTGCTTGCGGCCGCCCTGGACACGGGCAGTCCCATCCAGCCGGTGGCCATCCGCTATCTGCCCACCCCCGACGGTCGGCCGAGCCCGGCGCCCTATATCGACGACGATGTGCTGTTTCACCACGCGTTGCGGGTGCTGGCCGAACCGCGCCTGGACGTGGAAGTGAGCTTCCTGCCGCCCATCGCCGCCGCGGACCAGGATCGCCGTTCCCTGGCCGACGCCGCCCACCAGGCCGTGCGCGCAGTGGTGGTGGACGAAGCCACGCCTGCACGTGACCGGGCGCATATATGAACAGGGCCCCGGACCTTCCATTACAGGGAATGTCCGGGGCCATGCATGTGGCTCTGGTCACCGAGACCTGGCCGCCGGAGATCAATGGTGTCGCCCACACCCTGCACCATATGGCCCAGGGCCTGCTGGGTCGGGGCCACAGCGTGCATCTGCTACGTCCCCGTCAAGGCAGAGGGGATCAGGGTGGCCCCGAGCTGCCAGGGCTCATGGAACAGGTGCTGCCGGGACTGCCCATCCCCGGTTACAGCGGGCTGCATTTCGGCCTGCCGGCCCGGGGCGCCATCAGCCGTGCCTGGCGTGCCGTGACACCGGACGTGGTCTATCTGGCCACGGAAGGCCCCCTGGGACACTCTGCGCTGGCCGCCGCCCGCAGTCTGGGCGTGCCGGTGGTGAGCGGCTTTCACACCAATTTTCACAGCTACAGCCGCTACTACCGCCTGGGTTTCCTGGAACCAGCGGTGGCGGGGGTGCTGCGCCGGTTTCACAATCGCACCGATTGCACCCTGGTACCCACGGAGCACCTGCGCGCAGAACTCACGGCCCAGGGCTTTCGCAACTGCGCCGTGCTTGCCCGCGGGGTGAATACCCGCCTGTACAATCCGTCCCGCCGGGATGATGAGTTGCGCCGCAGTTGGGGCGTAGAGGCCGATGCCCCGGTGGTGCTGTATGTGGGCCGGCTGGCGGCGGAAAAGAATCTTGGCCTGGCGGTGGAGGCCTTCCGTGCCCTGCAGGCCCGCAGTCCGGCTGCCCGTTTCGTGCTGGTGGGCGACGGTCCCGCAGCGGCGGAGCTCAAGCGTCAGCATCCGGACTTCGTGTTCTGCGGCATGCGCACCGGCGAGGATCTCGCGCGCCATTACGCCAGCGGCGATGTGTTCATGTTTGCGTCCACCTCGGAGACCTTCGGCAACGTGGTGCTGGAGGCCATGGCCAGTGGCCTGGCCATCGTGGCCTACGACTATGCCGCTGCCCGGGAGCACCTGCGCGACGGTCATTCTGCTGCGCTGGCCAAACTGCATGATGCCCAGGGCTACGTGGCCCGGGCCCGCGCCCTGGCGGATCATCCGCAGCGTATCCGTACACTGGGCGCGGCTGCCCGGGCGCGGTCCCTGTCCGTGGACTGGGATCACATCTATGACGGCCTGGAGTCACTGCTTCGGGCCCACGCATGGGAGGGTCGTGCCAATGGGACTGCTGCAGCGCATCGGTGAAGCGGAAATGAGCCTGTGCCTGGTGTTCAACCGGGCCAGTCACCGTCCCGTGCCGGGACACCTGTTCGCGGTGGTCAGCCGCCTGGGCGACGGGGCCTTCTGGTATGTGCTGATGATCGCGCTGCCCGTGATCCATGGTTGGGATGCACTCTGGGCCAGCTTGCACATGGCCGTGGTGGGTGCCGTGGCCCTGCCTGTCTACAAGTGGCTCAAGCAGACCACCGTGCGTTCCCGTCCCTGTGATCGGGATGCCCACATCCACCGCAGCGTGCCTGCGCTGGACCAGTTCAGCTTTCCTTCCGGCCACACCATGCACGCGGTGGGTTTCACCATCGTGCTGCTGACCTACTATCCTGCCTGGGCACTGATCGTCGTGCCCTTCACCCTGCTGGTGGCCATGTCCCGCCTGGTGCTGGGTCTTCACTACCCCAGTGATGTGCTGGCCGGCGCCGGTATCGGTGCCACGGTGGCGCTGTTGAGTCTGGCGCTGTAAAAGCGTCTCTAGAGCACACACCTGTGAGTCCAGGCTGAGGGCCCGCGGCATCGCCACAGACGCCCGTGAGTCCGGCCCAGGGAAACCCCGAATCCCAAGTAAAGCAAGGATATGGGCCAGGACTGATCCTTGCCTCTGTACTTGCAGTCCTGGCCGCCAGCCCGGGATGTCAGGTCATCGGATACGTCAGTGTCGGGCGCCGGGTGTCCATGAACCTAGGTGTATAGTCTGCTGTCTGAGTTGGGAGACGCTGTCCGCAGGCAAGCGCACACCGCGCTCCGCGGCAATACACCGATGCATGGAGTCATTCTGGCGATGAATCCCCAAAATCCGAAAACTCGCTGGCAAGGATGGCTGGCCATCCTGCTGATCGTCCCCGTCCTCCTGGCGGCCATGCTGCTGGGCTTCATTCTGTTCATCGCGGTCCTGGGCCTGGCTGCATTGTTCGCCGTGGTCCTGGCCGCGCGTCTGTGGTGGCTCAAGAGAAAACTTCGCAAGACCGGCAACGGGATGGTCCTGGAGGGCGAATACGTGGTCGTGCGTGAAGAGAGTCCGAGTGACAGGCAGCGGCGGTCATGAGGGTTGCGGCGTGACAGAGGCAGGCCCTTGAGACTGAGTTGCGTGTACAACGGGAAAATGGTCATGGCTGACTGCCAGCGCATCGTCTTTGTCCCGCACAAGGCGCCTCTCTGAAATGACACCCGGAATCAATGTGGCGAAGCAGGCTGGGGTGGTCCATCAGGTGCATGAGTATGCCCATGACCCATCCAGCCAGTCTTATGGGCTTGAGGCCGCTGAAAAGCTCGGTGTTTCCGCACAACGGGTGTTCAAGACCCTCGTGGTGAGTCTTGACGGCCGCTCGCTGGCGGTCGGTATCGTACCCGTATCTGCAATATTGGGCATGAAACCCATTGCCAAGGCTGCGGGTGCGAAAAAGGCGGCTATGGCCGAGGCCTCGGAGGTCGAGCGGGTGACGGGCTACGTGCTGGGCGGTGTCAGTCCCCTGGGGCAGAAGAAACGGCTCAAGACCTTCATTGATCGCTCTGCTGAAGGCTTCGCCACCATCTACGTCAGTGCCGGGCGCAGGGGGCTGGAGATCGAACTGAGCCCCGGGGATCTGCGAGCGCTGACCGCTGGGGTGTTCGCGGAGATTGCTCAGGTCTGAGCTGTGTCAAACCCGTTGGGCTCCACCAAGGGTGCGTGTAGGGCGGATAAGCACAGCGCATCCGCCGTAGTTCCGGGCATCCGCGTTGCCGGATGCGGCTATGCTTATCCGGCCTACGCGGGAGCGGTACCAATCAACCCCCCTCCCCCTCACGGGGGAGGGCTGAGGAGGGGGTGGGTTAACGCCTATCCCCTCACGCCTCCCTCCTCACGATAGCGCGTAGCCCGGGTATCCGCGTTGCGTCAGATTCGTTTTGGGGTTCCCATGGCTCACCCCAAGCTACGCTTTTGTTCAGGCGCATTTGGTTTGCACGGTCTCGACCGGGTTTGAGTCCAGCCGTGCCAGGGCCATGCGCTGTCCCCAGACGCAGCCGGTGTCCAGACAGAGTACGTCATCCCCACGGTAGAGCCCGAGGGTCGACCAGTGTCCGAACACGATACGTTGTCCCGCGCTCTTTCGACCCGGCACTGCAAACCAGGGCAACAGGTGGGGGAGTTGTCCGCCGGGGGCGCCCTTGTACTCCATGTCCACGTGTCCGTCGGCGCTGCAGTAGCGCAGGCGGGTGAAACAGTTTGTGATAAAGCGCAGCCGTTCCCAGCCTTGCAGTGACTCCGACCACTGATCCGGCTCGTCGCCATACATGCGCTCCAGTAGCAATGGATAGTCGGCCCCGTGCAATACGGACTCCACCTCCGCCGCACAGCCCCGGGCCATTTCCAGATCCCACTGGGGCGGCAGCCCCGCATGCAGCAGGGTCCAGCCCAGCTGTTCGTCGTGATGCATCAGCGGGCGGGTGCGCAGCCAGTCCATGAGTTCCTGGCGGTCGGGGGCATCCAGGATGGATTGCACCGTGTCCTTGCGCCGCACCCGGTGCACGCCCTGGTGAAGGGCCAGCAGGTGGAGGTCGTGATTACCGAGTACGGTGATCGCCGCGTCCCCCAGCTCACGCACGAAACGCAGCGCCTCCAGGGATTCCGGTCCGCGGTTCACCAGATCCCCCACCAGCCAGAGCCGGTCAGCGGCGGGATCGAAGCGCACTTGTTCCAGGAGACGTTTGAGGGGGGTGAGGCAACCCTGGAGGTCGCCGGCGGCGTAGATAGACATGGTGGGCAAGGATGAAGGATGAAGGATGAAGGATGAAGGGCAAGAGGGCGACTGTCCACCTGTCGGCAGGGTGTACTAACCCGAACCCTGACTAAGCCACATTCAGAGCCCCGCGAAAGGCGCGGATCAAGGCGCGGTGCGCAGGCAATG
>JBHEOJ010000090.1:409-9160 GCA_046260855.1 Thioalkalivibrio sp. | reverse complement strand
ACGAGGCCCTGACCCACGCAGGCATCCACACCGGCACCAAGGTCAACATTCGATACCTGGATTCGGAAAAGCTGGAGACCGAAGGCACCGGCTGCCTGGACGAGCTGGATGCCATCCTGGTCCCCGGCGGTTTCGGCGAGCGGGGTGTGGAGGGCAAAGTCGCCGCCGTGCGCTACGCCCGGGAGAACAAGATCCCCTACCTGGGCATCTGCCTGGGGATGCAGGTGGCGGTCATCGAGTTCGCCCGCCACATGGCGGGTCTTGATGGTGCCCACAGTACCGAGTTCCGGCCCAATACGCCCCATCCGGTCATTGCGCTCATCACCGAGTGGAAGGACCGCGATGGTCGCCTTGAGCAGCGCGGCGAGGATTCGGACCTGGGTGGCACCATGCGTCTGGGCGGCCAGGTCTGTCATCTCACCCCCGGCACCCTGGCCCACCAATGCTATGGCAGCGATGACATCACCGAGCGTCACCGCCACCGCTACGAATTTAACAACGGCTATTTGGAGACGCTGACCGCAGCCGGTCTCGTGGTCTCCGGGCGTTCCGAGGACGGTTCCCTGGTGGAAGTGGTGGAACTCAAGGACCATCCCTGGTTCCTGGGTTGCCAGTTCCACCCGGAGTTCACCTCCACTCCCCGGGATGGACATCCCCTGTTTTCCGGGTTCATCCGTGCGGCCCGTGCCCAGCATGAAAAGACCCAGACCAAGAGCGACTGATTATCATGAAACTTTGTCATTTCCAGGCCGGTCTCGAGCACCCGATCTTTCTCATTTCAGGCCCCTGCGTCATCGAGAGCGAGCAACTGGCCCTGGACACCGCCGGACAGCTCAAGGAGCTCTGCGAGCGGGTCGGCGTGCCCTTCATCTATAAGTCCTCCTTCGACAAGGCCAACCGCTCCTCCACCAAGAGCTTCCGCGGCCTGGGTCTTGAAGAAGGCCTGCGCATCCTGGAGACGGTGAAGCAGCAGATCGGCGTGCCGGTACTCACCGATGTGCACGAGGACACGCCTCTCGAGGAGGTGGCCGCCGTGGTGGATGTGTTGCAGACGCCCGCCTTTCTGTGCCGCCAGACCAACTTCATCCAGAACGTGGCCCGCCAGGGCCTGCCCGTGAACATCAAGAAGGGCCAGTTCCTGGCCCCCTGGGACATGGGCAACGTGGTGGACAAGGCCCGGGAGACGGGCAATGACCAGATCATGGTCTGCGAGCGCGGCGTGTCCTTCGGCTACAACACCCTGGTCTCGGACATGCGCGGCCTGGCGGTGATGCGTGAGACCGGATGCCCGGTGGTGTTCGACGCCACCCACTCGGTGCAGCAGCCGGGCGGCCAGGGCACCAGCTCCGGCGGGCAGCGGGAGTTCGTGCCCGTCCTGGCCCGGGCCGCCGTGGCCTCCGGCGTAGCAGGCCTGTTCATGGAGACCCACCCGGATCCCTCCAAGGCCCTCTCCGACGGCCCCAACGCCTGGCCCCTGCCGCTGATGGAAGAACTGCTGGTGACGCTCAAGACCCTGGACGACACGGTCAAGTCCCAGGGCTTTATCGAGTCGCGTTTTCTGAACAACTGAACTGCTTGAATGGACAGGATCTACAGGTTTTTGGGTTTTATAAAGATAAAGACGAAGGAATGGACAGGATTTACATGATTGACATGATTTTAAAAGGGCCTTTCTTTTAATCCTGTTAATCATGTGAATCCTGTCCGAGGTTTTTTTATTTTTACATCCCGTGAATCCTGAAAAATCCTGTTCATCCTGTCCATTCATAATCGAATTTCAAACTTGAGATCCAGAGGATTCACCCGTCATGTCCGAGATTGTCGATATCCACGCCCGCGAGATCATTGATTCCCGGGGCAACCCCACTGTAGAGGCGGAAGTCACCCTGGCCTCCGGTGCCCGTGGTCGTGCTGCTGTGCCCTCCGGTGCCTCCACCGGCGCCCGGGAGGCCATCGAGCTGCGCGACGAGGATGCCCGCTACGGCGGCAAGGGTGTGCGCAAGGCGGTGTCCCATGTGAACGGCGAGATCCGCGAGGCCCTGCTGGGCATGAAGGCCACGGATCTCTCCGCCGTGGATGCCCGCATGATCGAGCTGGACGGTACTCCCAACAAGAGCCGCCTGGGCGCCAATGCCCTGCTGGCGGTGTCCATGGCCGCCGCCCATGCCAATGCGGCGGATGCCGGCATGCCCCTGTACCGTCACATGGGTGGAGAAGATGCCGTGACCCTGCCCGTGCCCATGATGAACATCATCAACGGTGGCGCCCATGCAGATAACAGTGTGGACATGCAGGAGTTCATGATCCTGCCCCTGGGGGCCGATTCCATCGCCGAGGCCGTGCGCTACGGTGCCGAGGTGTTTCACGCCCTGAAGAAGGTGCTGCACAAGCGTGGTACGTCCACTGCCGTGGGCGACGAAGGCGGTTTCGCCCCGGACCTGCCCTCCAACGAGGCGGCCATCGAGGTGATCCTGGAAGCCGTCGAGAAGGCCGGTTTCAAGGCGGGTCAGGACATCTGGCTGGGTCTGGACTGCGCCAGCTCCGAGTTCTACAAGGATGGCAAGTACGTGCTGGAATCCGAGGGCATGCGCTTCGATGCCGCGGGCTTCACCGATTACCTGGCGGGCTGGGTTGATCAGTACCCCATCCTCACCATCGAAGACGGCATGGCCGAGGACGACTGGGCCGGCTGGAAGCTGCTCACGGAGAAGCTGGGCAACCGCGTGCAGCTGGTGGGCGATGACCTGTTCGTCACCAATACCGAGATCCTGAAAGAAGGCATCGACAAGCACACCGCCAATTCCATCCTCATCAAGCTCAACCAGATCGGCACGGTCTCCGAGACCCTGGCCGCTATCCACATGGCCCACAAGGCCGGTTACACGGCAGTCATCTCCCATCGCTCCGGCGAGACCGAGGACGTCACCATCGCCGACCTGTCCGTGGCGACCAGCGCCGGCCAGATCAAGACCGGTTCCCTGTCCCGCTCCGACCGTGTGGCCAAGTACAACCAGCTCATCCGCATCGAAGAGGCCCTGGGCAGTTCTGCTAAGTACGCCGGTCGCGGTGCCTTCAAGCAGTTGGGCTGAACCCCTGTTAACCACGAAGCACACGAAGATCACGAAGAAAGGATTTTTCTCTCGCTAAGACGCAAAGAACGCAAAGGAAGTTTTCAAAGACTGCCTTTCGTCTTGTTTGCCTATCCTTGGCGATCTTTGCGTCTTGGCGAGAGATGCTTTTTTGTTTAATCGCTTCGTGCTCTTCGTGTGCTTCGTGGTAAAAACAGCCCAGCCCGATGGAACCCCAGTGTATCTGGGTTACACTTGTTGCCCATGAAATGGGTGACCGGATTGCTGGTGGTGTTGTTGCTGGGGCTGCAGTACAAGCTGTGGATCGGCGAGGGCAGTTTTGCCGAGGTCTGGCAGCTGAGCCAGACGCTTGAGGCCCAGCGGGCCGAGAACGAGGAACTGCGCAACCGCAATACCGCTCTGGATGCGGAGGTCACCGATCTCAAGACCGGCCTGGATGCCATCGAGGAGCGGGCCCGGCGTGAACTGGGCATGATCCGTCGCGATGAGACCTTCTTCCAGGTGGTCGAGCGCCCGAACGAGACCCCATGAGTACATCTCCTGCCTTCTGGGCCGTAATCCCCGCCGCCGGTGTGGGTCGGCGCATGGGCTCCGACCGCCCCAAGCAGTATCTGCCACTGGCAGGGCGCACCGTGCTGGAACACACCCTTGACGTCTTTGCTCGCCATCCTCGTATTACGGGTCTGGTGGTGGCCATCGGTGCCGAGGACCCCTGGTTCAAGACGCTGAGCCTCGATACGGGCAAGCCCATGCGGGTGGTCCAGGGTGGCGAGGAGCGCTGTCACTCGGTACTCAATGGCCTGCGTGATCTCAAGGCTGTTGCCGCCGATGACGACTGGGTGCTGGTGCACGATGCGGCCCGTCCCTGCCTGAGCCACGCCGACCTGGATCGCCTGATCGCGACCCTGGAGACAGACTCGGTGGGCGGCCTGTTGGCCACCCCGATGAGCGACACCCTCAAGCGGGCGGATCGTAGCGGCCGGGTGGCCGAAACGGTGGATCGCAACGGGCTGTGGCGCGCCTTCACACCCCAGATGTTCCGCCTGGGACTACTCGCCGAGGCCCTGCAGTCGGCCCTTGCCGCCGGCACCCTGGTCACGGATGACGCCTCCGCCATGGAACGGGCCGGCCACGCCCCGCGCCTGGTGGAAGGCAGCCCGGCCAACCTCAAGATCACCAGCCCAGCGGACTTGGCGCTGGCGGAGTTTTTTCTCGGTCGGCAGGGCGGGTAGGGAATATCCAACGCAAAGGCGCCAAGACGCAAAGGGCGCAAAGGTTTTATTCAAAAGGCTTTTTTTGCGTTCTCTGCGTCTTGGCGCCTTTGCGTTAAATCAGAATCACAACGGAGCCACCATGAGCATCCGTATCGGACACGGTTACGACGTACACGCCTTCAAGGACGGTGATCACCTGGTCCTGGGTGGTGTGCGCATTCCCCATTCAAAGGCCTTTGCCGCCCACTCCGACGGGGACGTGCTGATCCATGCCCTCTGCGACGCTCTGCTGGGTGCCGCGGCGCTGGGGGACATCGGTCGGCATTTCCCGGATACGGACCCGGCCTACCAGGGCGCGGACAGCCGGGTGCTGCTGCGCCGGGTGGTGGAACTGCTCCGGGAGTCGGGCTACCGGGTGGGCAACGTGGATGCCACGATCATCGCCCAGGCCCCCAGGATGGCCCCCCATATCGAGGCCATGGGCGCCAACCTGGCCCAGGATCTGGGCGTCGCCATCGATCAGATCAACATTAAGGCCACCACCACCGAGCGCCTGGGCTTCACCGGCCGCGAAGAGGGAATCGCGGCGCATGCGGTGGCGTTGATTGAACGGCTGAAGAGCTAAGGACTTTTTAGCCACAGAGGTCACAGAGAAAAAGCGGAAAAACCTTTACTGGACTTGAACCCCGTATTGTTGTCCTTTCATTCCTCTGTGCCCTCTGTGCCCTCTGTGCCCTCTGTGGCTAAACAAGCCTTAACCACATCAACCCGGCCTCACACCCAAGCCCAGATTGAATTTCTGTCGCAGCACGCGTCTAATACCTGATTGATTCAGTAGGTCAACTGCCATGCTCCCTGCCAAGAACATCTTCTCCCATCGCAAATACTGGGCGGAACGTTTCGGTGTCGCGCCGTTTCTGCCCATGTCCCGGGCGGAGATGGACCAGCTCGGCTGGGATTCCTGCGACATCATCCTGGTTACCGGCGATGCCTATGTGGACCATCCCAGCTTCGGTATGGCCATCATCGGGCGCCTGCTGGAGGCTCAGGGTTTTCGGGTGGGCATCATCGCCCAGCCGGACTGGACCTCGGTGGATGACTTTCAGCGGCTCGGCAAGCCCAATCTGTTCTTCGGCGTCACCGCGGGCAACATGGATTCCATGGTCAACCGCTATACCTCGGACCGCAAGATCCGCCGCAACGACGCCTACACCCCCAACGACGAAGGGGGCAAGCGCCCGGACCGGGCGGTGCTCGTCTATACCCAGCGTTGCCGGGAAGCCTTCAAGGACACGCCGGTGATCATCGGCGGCATCGAGGCCTCGCTTCGCCGTATCGCCCATTACGACTACTGGTCCGAGAAGGTGCGTCGTTCCATCCTGCTCGATGCCAAGGCGGATCTGTTGCTCTACGGTAACGCCGAGCGCGCCCTGGTGGATGTGGCCCACCGGGTGGCCCGGGGCGAGCACCCCAGGGACATCCAGGATCTGCGCGGCACCGCGTTCATGCGGGATGCGGTACCCGGCGGCTTCGTGGAACTGGATTCCACCGAACTGGACACCCCCGGCAAGGTAGAACCCCATCCGGATCCCTACGCCATGGTGACGCCCTCCAGTTGTGATGAGGGTGAACAGGTCACCGATGCGCTGCCGCCCGTGAAGGTGGTGCACCTGCACCGGCAGATCCCCCGGGATCAGCCCCGGGAGATGACCGTGGTACGCCTGCCGTCCTTCGAGCAGGTCAAGGCCGATCCGGTGCTCTACGCCCATGCCTCCCGCCTGTTGCATCTGGAGACCAACCCGGGCAACGCCCGCGCCCTGGTGCAGCGTCATGGCAAGAAAGAGGTGTGGCTGAATCCGCCGCCCATTCCGCTCACTACCCCGGAGATGGACGCCCTGTTCGACCTGCCCTACGCCCGGGCCCCGCACCCGGCCTACGGGGATGCCCGCATCCCCGCCTGGGAGATGATCCGCTTCTCGGTGAACATCATGCGTGGCTGCTTCGGCGGTTGTACCTTCTGCTCCATCACCGAGCACGAGGGCCGCATCATCCAGAATCGCTCCGAGGACTCCATCATCCGGGAGATCGAGGAGATCCGTGACAAGGTGGAGGGCTTTACCGGCGTGATCTCGGACCTGGGCGGTCCCACCGCCAACATGTACCGCATCGCCTGCAAGGACGAGAAGATCGAGGAGAGTTGTCGGCGCCTGTCCTGTGTCTACCCGGATATCTGCAAGAACCTCAACACCGACCACAGCTCGCTGATCCACCTCTATCGCCGGGCGCGCGAGCTGCCGGGGATCAAGAAGGTGCTGATCGCATCGGGACTGCGCTACGACCTGGCGGTGGAATCCCCGGAATACGTGAAGGAACTGGTGACCCATCACGTGGGCGGGTATCTAAAGATCGCCCCGGAGCACACGGAGCAGGGGCCGCTGTCTCACATGATGAAGCCGGGCATGGGCAGCTACGACCGCTTCAAGGCCCTGTTCGATAAATTCTCTAAAGAGGCGGGCAAGGAACAGTACCTGATCCCGTACTTCATCGCCGCCCATCCGGGCACGACCGATGAGGATATGTTGAACCTGGCCCTGTGGCTCAAGGGCAACGGTTTTCGTGCCGATCAGGTGCAGGCCTTCCTGCCCGGGCCCATGGCCCTGGCCACGGCCATGTACCACACCGGCCGTAACCCACTGAAGAACGTGCGCCGCAAGGGTGCGGAGATCGTCCAGTCACCCAAGGGCCTGCGTCAGCGCCGCCTGCACAAGGCCTTTCTGCGTTATCACGATGCGGAGAACTGGCCGCTGTTGCGTGAGGCCCTGGAGAAGATGGGCCGCGCCGACCTCATCGGCAACGGCAAGCGGCATCTCGTACCCCGCTACCAGCCTGCCGGTACCGGCAAGGCCGGCGGCGAAGGCAAGCGCCTGGGCCGCAAACACCGTCCCCAGAAATTCCGCACCCAGCATACGCGCCCTGCGCGGTAAGGTGTGTTGTTGGCGCATGTGTGCAAACGCAGAGGGCGCAGAGACGCAGAGAGCGCAAAGAAGAGCTGATATAAAATCTCCGCGTCCTCTGCGTCTCTGCGCCCTCCGCGTGATCAACGACAATTCGTTATAGCCGCAGAATCAGAAACGAGGCAGGTCAGGAAACCGCAGCTCCCCGTGATGCACGTGCATGGCGCCGAATTCGGCGCAGCGGTGCAGGGTGGGGACGGCCTTGCCGGGGTTGAGCAGCCCTTCGGGGTCAAACGCCGCCTTGATGGCATGGAACTGGGTCAGTTCCTCGGCGCTGAACTGCACGCACATCTGGTTGAGTTTCTCCACGCCCACGCCGTGTTCGCCGGTGATGGTGCCACCCACCTCGACACACAGTTCCAGTATCTTGCCACCCAGTTCCTCGGCCTTTTCCAGCTGCCCCTCGATGTTGACATCGAACAGGATCAACGGGTGCAGGTTGCCGTCCCCGGCGTGGAACACGTTGGCCACTCGAAGACCGGCTTCCTCGCTCATGGTGGTGATGCGATTGAGCACCATGGCCAGGTGCTTGCGGGGGATTGTGCCGTCCATGCAGTAGTAGTCCGGCGAGATGCGCCCCACGGCGGGGAAGGCCGCCTTGCGCCCGGCCCAGAAGCGGGCGCGTTGTTCATCGCTTTCGGCGGTGCTGACCTTGGTGGCCTTGTGGGCGATGAGCAGCTTGCGCACTTCCATGATCTGTTCCGAGACCTCGGCATTGCTTCCATCCAGTTCGCACAACAGCATGGCGGCGGCGTTCACCGGATAGCCCGCATGGACGAAGTCCTCGGCGGCGCGGATCGCGGGGTTGTCCATCATCTCTAGACCCGCCGGGATGATGCCCGCGCCGATGATGGCGGCCACGGCCCGGCCCGCATCGTCCACGTGATCGAAGGAGGCCAGCAGCACCTGGGCGCGGTCCGGCCGGGGCAGCAGCTTCACGGTCATCTCCACCATCACCCCCAGCATGCCTTCGGAGCCACTCATGAGTGCCAGCAGGTCGTAGCCGGGGGCGTCCAGGGTCTTGCCCCCCAGGCTGATCAGTTCGCCGTCCATAGTGAGGAATTTCAGGCCGATGAGGTTGTGCACCGTGAGGCCGTATTTAAGGCAGTGCACGCCCCCGGAGTTCTCCGCCACGTTGCCGCCGATGGTGCAGGCGATCTGGGAGGAGGGGTCGGGCGCGTAGTAGAGCCCGTGGGGGCTGGCCGCCTCGGTGATGGCCAGATTGCGCACGCCCGGTTGCACCACGGCGCAGCGGTTGTCCACGTCGATCTCCAGGATCTGGTTGAAACGGGCCAGGGACAGGATCACGCCGTTTTCCAGAGGCAGGGCGCCGCCGGAGAGTCCCGTGCCCGCGCCCCGGGCAACCACCGGCACCGAGGCCTCACGGCAGATGCGCAGTACCGCCTGGGCCTGCGCCAGGGTCTGGGGCAGGGC
>JBHEOJ010000090.1:0-399 GCA_046260855.1 Thioalkalivibrio sp. | reverse complement strand
CCGCCATGGGCAGGCGCCGGTACACGGACAGGGCATCGCACTCGTAGGGTCGCAGGTCCTCGGTAGTATGCAGCAGGCCTTCCGCCGGTAGCGCGGCGCTCAGGTCCTGAATCAGGCCTTGCCGCTGCTGCGTGTCGAGTTTCGGGCTGGGTGCTTGTGTGTTCATGGTGAGGGCATCCCCGTGGGAAAGGTATTCGCCGCAGAGTCGCTGAGACGCAGAGAAAAGATCATGACAGGATTGACATGATGATTGTTCAAGAGATCTTCAATCCTGTAAATCATGTGAATCCTGTCAAAAATATTTATGATTCTGCTCTGCCAATCCGCTCTGTTCATTCCTTGATGTTCTCTGCGTCTTTGTGGCTCTGCGGCAGCTTTTGATCTGCCCACGTATTGTAG
>JBHEOJ010000009.1:633-34348 GCA_046260855.1 Thioalkalivibrio sp. | reverse complement strand
TGTCCAGGCTGCTCCTGGCTCCTGGCTGGCTTCCTGGTGTGGGCCCTGGCGGCCTGGTTCTACATGATGTGGCTGCGCGAATGTCGGCCATCGGTTTGCCAGCGTTGGGCGGAGTGGTTGCTGGCCCTGATTGCCTTTGATATTGCCGCCCTGCTCGAGATCGCGCTGAGTTTCTGTGTGATCACCTCCAACCCGGTGCTGGCAGCCTTGTGGGCCCTTTTCGTGATTGTCTTCAACGTGATCGTCTATCAGGGGCTCAGGCGCAACCGTTGCTTGCGGTCCTGATCCCGTTGGTTGCCAGGGCACTGCGCGGTTTGTGGCGCAGTGCCCTGTGACAGAAGGCGGCCTGTCATAAACTGTGCAGCGTGATCCGCGCACTCATCATCCTGTCCTTCCCCTTGTGGGGCATGGCGAGCCTCGCCCATGCCGAACCCCGCCAGCTCTATGTGCAGCCATCGGCTCTGATCCAGGTGGTGGAGTCCTTGCGCGAGGCGCCCGCCCAGGCCCACATCGATTTCGTCTCCTTGACCCTGGAGGCCATGGTGCAGGCCTATGAAGATGAACTGGAGACCTCTGGCCAGGGTCGCACAAGCGATGACGCCCGTGCCCGTCGCTTAGGCCGCTGGCAGCAGGCCACTGCTATCCAGTTGCAGGAGCTGCATCAGGCCCTTCAATGGCTTGCCGTGGTGCGACAGGTGCGTGCCCGCGCCGATCGTCAGGGGCAGGTGTTGCTGCTGCTGGACAGTCGTCCGGTGCTGGTGAGCTGGCCCCGCATGAGTGATCGGCATATCCGTGAGGCCCGGTTGGTGGAGCGCTTCTGCACACTGCACCCCTGTGGAGAAACCCATGCCGAAGGCAGTCCCCGGGTGACTCTCGAGGCCGGGGATGTGCGCGGGTCCTGGAGCTTCAGCCAGGATCGACGCCCGGCCTGGGAGTCGGAATCAGGGGTGCGTTGCGAATATCCGGACATGCGGGACCGCCCGGTCCGCGAGGCCCGTTGTCAGGCGCTGACGGCGGAACTGGAATCCCTGGCCCGGGTCCTGGCCCAGGTGCGGCGGGAGGGTGGGCGTATCCAATGGGAGGCGATTCGCGCGCAGGACGAGCCGGGCGGCGGACTGCGTGTAACGGTCAACGACCGGGAGGATTACCTGCTGCTGCCCCCCGGGCTGCTGTCTTCCCGGGCTCTGGTCTGGCCGGCGGCCGGGCGTTGGCTGGAGCGGCGCGTGGCCGGTGAACGGGCTGCGGAGACCGTCTGGCGCGGGGATCTGGCGGACTAAGCCTTCACCGCGAATCGTTCCAGGGCCCAGCGCGAACGGGCTGAGGCATCCTCGGCTTTATCCAGTGCCTGCAGGTGTTTGTCCACCTGGGCGATGCGGCGGGTGTGGCCGACGGTTTTTTGTCCCGAATTGGGGTCAATGTTTCCACCCTAAAAGGCTCCGGGCGCGGTCTGACGTGTCGTACGGCCACTTTTGGCTTTATACTGTCACCTATATCATATAGATGGGTCGATCTGAGGCGGTTACCGGTTCCGGCTGGCGGCTTCGGGGTTTGGCCTTGTTCTGTCTATGGTTTTGTAACTGATGCATTGAATTGTATTGAGGTTGTCCTGACTGCACAGATCATCCAAAGTCAGGGTATGTATTCACCGCCTGCGACACCTGAGCGCAGGGGAAGTCCGAGCGTGATGCGGAGGTCTGGCGATGAGTGATTACGTGCTGTGGTTCGACGAACTGGGCATGGATGATGTGCCCCGTGTGGGTGGCAAGAACGCCTCCCTGGGCGAGATGATCAGCGGCCTGTCCGAGGCCGGTGTCCAGGTGCCCGGCGGCTTTGCCACCACCGCCGAGGCCTACCGCGAGTTCCTGCACCACAAGGACCTGGACAAGCGCATCAACGAGTTGCTGACTAAACTTGACGTGGATGACATCAACGCCCTGCGCGAGGCGGGTCGCAACATCCGCAAATGGGTGGTGGAGACCCCTTTCCCCCAGGCCCTCACCGATGCTATCAGTGAGGCCTGGCAGCGCATGGAGTCCGAGACCGAGGGCGAGTGCACCGTGGCGGTGCGCTCCTCCGCCACCGCCGAGGACCTGCCCGATGCGTCCTTCGCTGGCCAACAGGAGACCTTCCTGAACGTGCGTGGTGAGGCGGCGGTATTCAAGGCCATCCACGAGGTGTTTGCCTCTCTCTACAACGACCGCGCCATCTCCTACCGGGTACATCAGGGTTTCGATCATGCCGATGTGGCTCTGTCCGCGGGCATCCAGCGCATGGCGCGCAGCGATGTGGGCGCCAGTGGCGTGATGTTCACCCTGGATACGGAATCCGGTTTCCGGGACGCGGTGTTCATCACCGCCGCCTGGGGTCTGGGCGAGACCGTGGTGCAGGGTGCCGTCAACCCCGATGAGTTCCACGTCTACAAGCCGGCACTGGCCCAAGATCGCCCGGCGATCCTGCGCCGCAACATGGGCTCCAAGGCCATCAAGATGATCTTTGGCGAAGACAAGGAGCAGACCCGTACCGTGGAAGTGGAGGCTGCCGAGCGCAACCGTTTCTGCCTCACCGATGAACAGATCACCGCCCTGGCCAAGCAGGCGATGATCATCGAGAAGCACTACGGCCGCCCCATGGATATCGAGTGGGCCCTGGACGGGGTCGATGGTGGCCTGTACATCGTTCAGGCCCGACCGGAGACCGTGGAAAGCCGGGCCGATGGCCATGTGATCGAGCGTTTTCATCTCAAGCAGAAGGGTGGCAAGGTGCTAGCCACCGGCCGCGCCATCGGCCAGAAGATCGGCGCGGGCAAGATCCGTGTGGTGGGCGGACTGGAGGACATGCACAAGGTGGAGGCCGGGGATGTATTGGTCACCGACATGACCGATCCCGACTGGGAGCCGGTGATGAAGCGCGCCGCCGCCATCGTCACCAACCGCGGCGGGCGCACCTGTCATGCCGCCATCATCGCCCGTGAGATGGGCATCCCTGCCGTGGTGGGTTGCGGCAATGCCACCGAACTACTGCCCGAGGGCACCGATGCCACGGTCTCCTGCGCCGAGGGGGATGAGGGCCGCGTCTACGAGGGCAAGCTGGACTTCGAGGTGCTGCGTACCCGGACCGACAGCATGCCGGATCTGCCCGTGAAGGTGATGATGAACGTAGGCAACCCGGGCCGCGCCTTTCACTTCAGCAGCATCCCCAACGCGGGTGTGGGCCTGGCGCGCCTGGAATTCATCATCAACAGCATGATCGGGGTGCACCCCAAGGCCTTGCTGGAATATCACACCCTGCCAGATGATCTGCGCGCCGAGGTGGACAAGCGCATCGCCGGCTACAAGGATCCGGTGAGCTTCTACGTGGACCGCCTGGTGGAGGGCATCAGCACCCTGGGTGCCGCCTTCGCACCCAAGCCGGTGATCGTGCGTCTCTCGGACTTTAAGTCCAACGAGTACGCCAACCTGCTGGCCGGAGAGCGCTACGAGCCCGACGAGGAAAACCCCATGATCGGTTTCCGGGGTACCTCACGCTATCTGTCCGAGGATTTCCGCGACTGCTTCGAACTGGAATGCCAGGCGGTGCGCCGGGTGCGAAACGACATGGGCCTGACCAATGTGGTCATCATGGTGCCCTTCGTGCGTACCCTCACTGAGGCCGAGGGCGTCATCAAGCTGCTGGGGGAGATGGGACTCAAGCGCGGCGAGAACGGGCTGAAGATCTACATGATGTGCGAGATCCCCTCCAATGCGGTCATGGCCGATGAATTCCTGGAGTTCTTCGACGGATTCTCCATCGGCTCCAACGACCTAACCCAGCTCACCCTGGGCCTGGACCGGGATTCCGGTCTCGTGGCCGGTGGTTTCGATGAGCGCGATCCGGCCGTGAAGAAGCTGCTGTCCCTGTCCATCGAGGCGGCCCACCGGGCCGGCAAATACGTGGGCATCTGCGGCCAGGGGCCGTCAGACTATCCGGACCTGGCCCAGTGGCTCATGGATCAAAAGATCGATAGCATCTCCCTGAACCCGGACACCGTGGTGGACACCTGGATGCGGTTGTCGGGCAAGGGCGAAGAAGGATAAAGGCGCAAGGATGAAGGATGAATGAAACCGGCTACACTAAGCCTTCATCCTTCATCCTTCATCCTTCATCCTTCATCCTTGAACTCATGACCTCCCGCCCCGTCTTCTACGTCTCCGATGGCACCGGCATCACCGCCGAGACCCTGGGCCATACCCTGCTCACGCAGTTTGATCAGGTGCAGTTCAATGCAGTGAATCTGCCCTTCGTGGATTCCATGGAGAAGCTGGAGCATGTCCTGATGCGTATTGCGCGGGCATCGGAACAGGAGGGTGCGTCGCCCCTGGTATTCAGCACCCTCATCGACCGCAAGCTGCGAGAGGAACTGGCCAGCCGCTGCAAGGGTGTGGTGTTCGACCTGTTCGAGACCTTTACCAACGGCTTGGAAGAGGCCCTCGGGGTACCGGCCTCCAATGTGGCTGGCCGTTCCCATGGCATGGGCAACCTGCACACCTACACCCAGCGCATCAATGCACTGAACTTCGCCCTGGCTAATGATGACGGCGCGGCGGTGCGTGACTACCCCATGGCAGACGTGATCCT
The DNA here is from genome assembly GCA_046260855.1 of Thioalkalivibrio sp. GTDB lineage: Bacteria > Pseudomonadota > Gammaproteobacteria > Ectothiorhodospirales > Ectothiorhodospiraceae > Thioalkalivibrio_A. Next base: position 29,734 of record JBHEOJ010000009.1, on the reverse strand, counting down.
CATGGGTGTGTCGCGCAGCGGCAAGACCCCTACCTGCCTGTACCTGGCCCTGCAGTTCGGCATCCAGGCGGCTAACTACCCGCTCACGGAAGATGATTTCGACAGCGGTGACCTGCCGGGCCTGATCACCCCCTATCGCAACAAGCTGTTCGGCCTCACCGTGGACCCGGAGCGCCTGCAGCAGATTCGCAGTGAACGTCGCCCCGACAGCCCCTACTCGAGCCCGGAGCAGTGTCGCAGGGAACTGATGGCCGCCGAGGCCCTGTTTCGCCGGGAGAGGATCCCCTTCATCAATATCACCTTCATGTCCGTGGAGGAGATCGCCGCTATGCTGTTGCATGAGGCGGGATTGAAGAGGCGTTTGTAGGGTGTTGAGAGGGGTAAGGCGAAAGGCGAAAGGCGAAAGGCCTAAAACCACCCTCACTGTGCAAGCCGGACATGGTTTACAAATCAAACCGGGCACATGGTTTACACCTTGGGATCACCATGCCAGCCCCTGGCTGGGGTGATCCGGTCGTTACGGCGTTCATCAGGCGTTATAGCGCACCGTGCCCAGCCCCGAAAGGTCGTAGCCCCCCAAGGCGTTCGCATTGGCAGCGAAGTACTTTGTACGGGCAAAACTCAAAAGGGATTGGATCGGTTGTTCGAAATAGACCCGCCGGCGCATAGCCAGGTCGAAGCGCTCTTGGCACAGGGCGATGAAATGGAGCCCGTGACGCTGAGCCGATGTTTCTATACCCAGGCCAACATCGGCATTTCCCTGGTACACGTCCAGGGCGAGATCATCATGGTTCAAGGCCGAACGGCCCAGCACCCGCAGTCCGGCGAGGGGGATGTCCTCCTCGGTCAACAGATGTCTCAGTAGTACGTCGGCGCCGGCTTCCTGTTGGCGTCGCACCACGCGCACGTCCGGTCGTACCAGATCGCGAACGCCGTGAATACCGAGGGGGTTGCCTGGCGCTACAATCAGTCCTTGGTTGCGTCGGGCCCATTCGATGACCACCAGGTCTCGCAGACCTCCAAGCCCGCAGCGCACGGGGTCGTTGAACGTCCCGTTCTCATGAATTAGGTGAAAGCCGATCACGCGAGCCTGGTTTTCCAGCAGTCGCCGAACGCCATCCATACTGCCATCCAACAGTAGAGCCAGATCAGACTCCGAGGCCCGGACTGCCCATTCAAGCAGGGGATCGTGGCTGCCCGCGAGTATGGCGGGGGCTTCCCGTGCGAGGCGTTGATCGCCCTCCAGGTGATTCATGACCCACAGGTCAATGGCCTGCCTGGGAAAGAGGAGCTTGCCGGTGATGCGCACACAGGGAATCGTCTGCTCGCGAGCGAGTTCGTAGATCTTGCGTTCCCCGAGCCGAAGGTACTCGGCCACTTCGGTCGTGGTCATCAGTTCGGGGCTTGGCTGCATACGGTTGCAAATTCTGTTGTTAATTACAGGAATGGCTTTCTATGTGAATCAGAATACATACACTGACGTCTCATGCCTAGTCGACACCTATCATGGATGCCACGAACTCCTTTCACCTCGCCTGGGGGCTGATCACCAGTCTGGATCCGGGCCTCTACGGCATCATCTCGTTGTCCCTGCAGGTGAGCCTGAGTGCCGTACTGATTGCAGCGGTTTTCGGCCTCCCGCTCGGTGCCGCCGTGGCACTGTTCCGGTTTCCGGGGCGGGGGCTACTGGTCATTCTGCTCAACGCCCTCATGGGGCTGCCGCCCGTGGTGGCCGGCCTCCTGGTTTATCTGAGCCTGTCCCGTGCCGGGCCCCTGGGGTCGTTCGGATTGCTGTTCACACCGACGGCCATGGTCGTCGCCCAGTGTCTGCTGGTACTGCCCATCATCGCGGCACTCACCCGGCAAGTGATCGAGGACCTGTGGGCTGAGTACCGGGAGCAGCTCCGCTCCCTGGGGGCCGGTCCCGGGCGGGCGCTGCCCACCCTTCTCTGGGACGCACGTCTTGCGCTGGTGACGGTCGTGCTGGCAGGTTTCGGCCGTGCCAGCGCCGAAGTGGGGGCCGTCCTGATCGTCGGCGGCAACATTGAGGGGGTAACGAGGGTCATGACCACAGCGATTGCCCTGGAAACCAGCAAGGGCGATCTGCCGCTCGCCCTTGCCCTGGGGATAGTGCTGCTCGCACTCGTGGCCACCGTCAACGGTGCGGCCTATCTGGTTGGCGAGACCGCGCGCAGGCGGATGGCATGAATCGCGCTGCCCGTAACCGGCCTCTGTTGGCCCTGGAAGGCATCAGTTTTGAGCGTGGCGGTACGTTTCTGCTGGAGCGGGTCAGCCTCGATTTGAGTGCCGACGGGCGCACGGTGATTCTCGGCCCCAATGGCGCAGGCAAGAGCCTGCTCATGCGCATTGCACATGGCCTGGTGCAACCCACTCGGGGCCGGGTCACTGCCACGGATCACGTGGCGGGTCCGCCGCACCAGGCGATGGTGTTTCAGCGCCCCGTCCTGCTGCGCCGTTCCGTCCTGGCCAACATCACCTACGTACTGTCCTTGCGCGGATCGCCCTGGCGGGCGCGCCGCCAAGAGGCCCTGCGGGCGCTGGAACGATTCGGTCTGCAGGAACTGGCGCACCGCCCGGCCCGGGTGCTCTCCGGGGGCGAACAGCAGCGATTGGCACTGGCCAGAGCTTGGGCGTTGCATCCCCGGGTTCTGTTCCTCGACGAACCGACTGCGGCCCTGGACCCGGCCGCGACCCTCACAGTAGAGCGCGCCGTCAATACCTTTCACTCGGAAGGTACCAAGATCGTCATGGCCACCCATGACCTGGGCCAGGCCCGAAGACTGGCGGACGACGTTGTATTTCTGTGCCGGGGCCGACTTATGGAACACACGCCGGTGGAGCGCTTTTTCAACGCACCTGTTACGGACCAGGCGGCAGGATTTCTGCGGGGTGACCTGGTGTTCTGATGTCGGCCCGTCAGCGCTGTACAGCGGTGCAATGATCGGGATTCATTCTTTAATCATTCACTTGGGCAAAGGAGTCGAAGTATGAAACTGCAGTCGGTATTACTGTACCTGTCGCTGGCGGTGATGTCGGCGCTCATCGGACAGACCATGGCCTCCGAGCGCTACATTACACTGGCCTCCACCACGTCTACGGAAAATTCCGGACTGTTCGGGCATATCGTCCCGTTGTTCACGCAGAAGACGGGCATCGAGGTGCGCGTGGTGGCTGTGGGGACCGGGCAGGCTTTCAGCATCGGACGTCGGGGTGACGCAGATGCCTTGCTTGTCCACGACACTCGCGGCGAGGAACAGTTCGTAGCCGACGGCTATGGCGTGGATCGTCGGGACATCATGTACAACGATTTCATTATCGTTGGCCCGGATGCGGATCCCGCTGGCGTACGGGCAGCGGCCGATGCCGAAGACGCACTGAGGCGCATCGCGGAGTCCGGATCCCCCTTCGCATCGCGTGGCGATGACAGCGGCACCCACCGCAAGGAACGTGCGCTGTGGGCTTCTGCGGATGTTGAACCGAAGGGGGGGTGGTACCGTGAACTGGGAAGCGGCATGGGGCCGACGCTCAATACCGCCGCCGCCATGAACGCGTATACCCTAGCCGACCGCGGTACGTGGCTGAGTTTCCGTAACCGTCAGACACTCGATCTTGTGTTCGAGGGTGACGAGGTGCTGTTCAACCCCTACGGGAGCATAATCATCAATCCAGAACGCCATGACCATGTAAAATATGGCTTGGCACGTGAATGGCACGAGTGGCTGACCTCGGAGGAAGGCAGAAGCGCGATCGCCGGGTTTCGGGTCAACGGTATGCCACTTTTTTTCCCGGTTACCGGTTCGGACCAGCCCCGATGAGTCGCCCTGATCAAATCCCCTCAATCGGGGTGGGTATGATGCCTGCGTTCCCGCTGGGAGGTGTCATGCTCAAACTCCCTCGCGAGGAGCGGCCACCGCGCACGGCCTTGCGGCATCAATGTGCTTGGTCATGATCGCGGCAAAGCGATTCCGCTCGGCACGTCATGACCTGCGCTGACCCACCGGGGAGTGTGGTTTTCGTGATGTCCAGGGATGACTTTGCTATGATCGAGCTTAGTCCATGCTGCTCAGTAGTACGCTGCACCCCCACGATGCAGACTGGCCCGGTGGCCTGTTTCGTTGGTAGAAGTATCAATCGAATGGGAACCCCGATGTCCATGGTCGTGCTGCGCCGCTTGCGACGCAGGCACGACTCGTGTGTGCAGGTGGTCGCAGGGTTGTTCTCGGCGCACGGGACATTGCAGTGTTGGAGACTGGCCGGCGTCGATCTGAAGCCGGACGTCGAGGGACGACTGGTGGTGTTCGAGGTAAACGGTGGGCCGGCGAGGCACGCAATTCAGGGCATCTGCAACGAGGTTATATCGCAATGGATCATCAACGGCTTCATCGGCAGGCGTGTTGCACACCGCTCTTCGGAGGCGGTGGTCGGATGACCCGTAGCGCACGCATCTTTGATTACCAGAGGAGTCGGTCGCCATGACCGCTGCCGAGGGCATATGCCCGTCGGCGCGTGCCTTGATTACCGCGGTGATCCTTGCTGGCGGCAGGGGACAGCGCCTTGGGGGCGTTGACAAGGGACTGGTGCCCCTGAATGGCCGACCTCTGATCGAGCACGTCCTCGATGCGATACGGGGTCAAGTCGCAGAAGTGCTGATCAGCGCCAACCGAAATCGCGAGCGCTACGCGCGTTACGGCTTTCCGGTCATCGCCGATGGCGTGGCCGGGTTTGCCGGACCCCTCGCCGGTTTGCACGCGGCGTGGCCGAATGTACGTACGCCCTACGTGATGACCGTGGCCTGCGATACGCCGCTTATCCCTGGGGACATGGCGCAGCGGCTGCTGGATGGGCTGCTTCGGGAGAACGCCGGGATCGCGCTTGTCCACGATGGACAACGCAGTCATCCGACGCTGCTCCTCGCCGATGCACGTCTGCATGGGAGCCTCGACGCCTTCCTCGGCGAAGGCAAACGCAAGATTGACGCATGGACTGCACGCCACCGCGAAGTCCTGGTGGACTTCTCCGATTGCCCCGCGGCCTTTGCGAACATTAACACGCCGGAGGAGCTCAAGGACCTGACGCCCGCGGTAGAGAAGGTCCCTAAACTAGGCGCGGGCATGATTGGGTCACGGCCCCCCGTTGACCGCAAACGCGGACCCGGCGGAGCACCCGACGTGCGCATGCGGGGCTTCACGGCGCGCGTTTCGGTCGCGGACGCCCTGACCTGGGTCGATGCGGTTACGGATCGCCTGGAACCGGAGGTCGTCCCCACGGAGAATGCCACCGGGCGGGTGCTTTACGAGGATCTGCATGCCCCTATTGACGTGCCCGCCTTCGATCGCTCCGCAGTGGACGGATATGCCCTGCGCGGGGCGCAAACACCCGGCGCCGACCAATTCACCCCTCTGCAGCTTTCGGTGGTGGGTGAGGTGTTTGCCGGCCATGCCCACCCCACGCCGATGCCCGAGGGGTGCGCGCTTCGCATCATGACCGGTGCGCCATTGCCCGCTGGGGCCGACACCGTGGTGCCTGCCGAGTACTGCGAGGAACGCAACGGCATAGTGGAGATCACCACGGCCTGTCCGGTGGGCCGCAACGTAGGCCTGCGCGGAGAGGATGTGAGACAGGGGGACCTCCTGCTTACGCAGGGCCGACGCCTGCGCCCCCAGGACACCGGACTGCTGGCCTCCCTCGGTCTCGCAAACGTGGCGGTGGTGCGCCATCCGCGGGTACGTATCATCGTAACCGGCGACGAGCTGGCTGCGCCCGGCGCAGAGCGTGCCCCCCATCAGATCTTTGATTCCAACTCGTTTCTTCTACGGGGTCTCGTTGGCCGGGACGGCGGTGTCATCGAGCGAGTTCTGCAGCTCGACGACGGGCCCGACCCGTTGCGCGCTGCGTTAGAGGCGCCTGGCGTGGAGATGATCCTGATCGCGGGGGGTTCCAGTGTGGGCGCTGAGGATCACGCACCGGCCCTGCTGGCAGAACGTGGAGAACTTGCCATCCACGGAATCGCCATGCGGCCCTCCTGTCCAACTGGCATGGGCCGCATCGGGGACACCCTCGTATTTCTGCTGCCTGGAAACCCGGTCTCCTGTCTCTGTGCCTACGATTTCTTTGCCGGGCGAGCGCTGCGACGTCTTGGTGGACGATCTCCCGACTGGCCCTACCGCGTATGCCGCCTGCCGCTGGCGCGCAAGCTGGTTTCCGCTATCGGTCGGGTTGATTACTGCCGCGTGCGGGTGACACCGGACGGCGTGGTGCCGCTCGCCCTGAGCGGCGCATCCATTCTCTCTTCCACCACCGTGGCGGACGGGTTCGTGATTATCCCTCCCGAACCTGAAGGGTACGGTGCCGGCACGCAGGTGGAGGTCCACCTCTACGATGAGTGATGTTTCCTCCAATGCCCGCACACGCGATCGCGCCGCGTTGGACCAGCAGCAGTTTCTCGAGGTGGTCACCCGCGACGAGGCCCACCAGCGGTTCGAGAGCCATATCCGCTTGGGGCCCCTGGGAACCGAGGAAGTGTCGCTGCTGGAAGCCCTCGGGCGTGTGTTGGCATGCACGGTGCACAGCCCGGTGGACGTCCCGGGCTTCGACCGGGCCAACGTGGACGGCTTCGCCGTCCAGGCAGCCGACACCCACGGGGCCATGGAACATGCGCCGCGCAGGCTGCGGCTCAACGACGAGATCCTGGTCCCGGGACAGGTTCCCCGCGGTGAGGTGCTTCCCGGTACCGCCACCCCTGTTGCAACCGGGGCCATGTTGCCGCGGGGCGCCGACGCCGTACTGATGGTGGAACACACGGAGCTGGGATCCGAAGTCGAGGCCTCGCTGGAGGTGGCACACCCGGTGGCTGCAGGGCAGTTCATCGGCTTTGCGGGCAGCGACATCGCCATGGGCGAGGTGGTGCTCAGGACCGGGCAGTTGCTGGGTTCGCGGGAACTGGGTGTACTGGCCGCCATAGGCTGCGAACCGGTTACGGTCTACCGTCGGCCCCGCGTGGCCATCATCTCCACGGGTGACGAACTGGTCGCCCCTGGTACTCCAATGAGACCCGGCGCCGTGTATGACTCCAACGGGGCGATCCTTGCGGGCGCCGTGGTGGAGCAGGGTGGTGAACCTCTCATGCTGGGGATCGTGCCCGACGAAGAGGACCGGATCGAGGAAGCGGTGCGCAGAGCGCTCTCGGAATGCGATGTGGTGCTCCTCTCCGGCGGGACGTCGAAGGGGGCCGGGGACCTTTCATACCGCGTGCTGGAGGGACTGGGTCAGCCGGGCATTCTCGCGCACGGTGTTGCCCTCAAGCCCGGTAAGCCCATCTGCCTTGCGGTGATGGACGGCAAGCCGCTGGCTGTGCTCCCGGGTTTCCCCACATCCGCCATTTTCACGTTCCACGAATTCGTGGCACCCGTGGTACGGGCCTTCGCAGGGCTGCCGGTCGAGCGTGGTGAAGAGATCGACGCCCAACTGCCGATCAGGATCAACGCCGAACGAGGCCGTACCGAGTACCTACTGGTGAGTCTGGTGAGAAGTGCGCAGGGGCTGGCAGCCTATCCCATGGGGGGCGGCTCCGGCTCGGTGACCGCCTTCAGTTACGCGGACGGTTTCATTACCATTCCTCAACAGGCGGAGATCTTACACGCCGGTGAATCCGTGCGCGTCCGACTGCTCGGGCGTTCCGTGGAGCCGGCGGATGTTGTCGCCATCGGCAGCCACTGCCTCGGGCTTGATCTCCTGCTTAATGAGCTGCAGAGCAGGGGAATGCGCGTCAAGGCGCTGCATGTAGGTAGCCAGGGGGGGCTCGCTGCCGCCCGCCGCGGCGAATGTGACATCGCGGGTGTCCATCTGATGGATCCGCAGACCGGCATCTACAATCGGCCGTTTCTGGAGCCCGGAATGCACCTGGTCAGTGGATACCACCGCATGCAGGGCCTCGTCTTCAAACCCGCCGACCCTCGTTTCCACGATGCCGATGTTGACACCGCGCTCGGGCGCGCCCTCGCCGATCCCGCGTGTCGACTGGTGAACCGCAACCCGGGTAGCGGTACGCGCATCCTCTTGGATGGATTGCTCAACGATGCCCGGCCGCCCGGGTACGACCTGCAGGTGAAGTCGCACCACGCGGTGGCCACCACGGTGATCCAGGGCCGTGCCGACTGGGGCATGGCCATCGAGACGGTGGCGCGCCAGTACGGACTCGGTTTCATTCCGTACAAGGAGGAGGCGTACGATTTGGTGATTCCCGAATCCCGACTGGAGGGACGCGGTGTACAGGCCCTGATAGGCCTGCTTGGAGATCCCCTGATCCGCGAGCGCCTCGCGGCACTGGGCTTCCGCTCCGGCGATGAAGCGGCAAGTGAGGATGGGGGGCCAGCTGTATGAGCGGTCCTTACCGTCCCGAGATGACCCTCGCCGGACTCGAGCCATGCCATGCGGCGGAGGTCAGCGATGAATTTGGCGAGCTTCGCCAGGTGCAGATCGCCGGCGAGCGCCCCCTGACCCTTTACCTGAACAAGCGCGAGATCGTCACGCTCATGACGCTCGGTGGCCATCCGGAGCTGCTGGCCCTGGGTTATCTGCGAAACCAGCGTTTGATACACGAGCTCACGGACGTGAGGGCGGTTCAGGCCGACTGGGAGACGGAATCGGTGGTGGTGACGACCCGGGGCGACGTCGCGTCCCTGGAAGAGAAGCTCGGACGCCGCACCGTCACCACGGGCTGCGGCCAAGGTACGATGTTCGGAGACCTCATGGAGGATCTGGAGCGGATCCGTCTGCCCGAGGTGACCATACGCCAGTCTACCCTTTACGCATTGCTGGAAAATCTCGCTGCCCGGAACGAGGTGTATCGCTCCGCCGGTGCAGTTCACGGCTGCGCTCTGTGCCGCGATACCCACGTGGAGTTCTTCGTGGAGGACGTGGGTCGGCATAATGCGGTGGATGCCATCGCCGGTCACATGTGGATGGAACACATGGAGGGGGGCGATCGGATCTTCTACACCACGGGTCGCCTTACCTCAGAGATGGTGATTAAGGTGGCGCAGATCGGGGTTCCCGTTCTGGTGTCACGTTCCGGAGTCACCCAAATGGGTCTCGACCTGGCCCGGCGGCTCGGTGTGACCATGATTGCCCGGGCCAAGGGGCGCCATTTCCTGGTTTTCAACGGGCGTGAACAGGTGGTTCTGGATTCGCCGCGTGCTCGACAGATCTGAACCATGCAACGGATCACCGCTTGCCGGGGAAGGGGGAAATACAGGCCATACGGGTTCAGGATCGATTCTTGGGCGGCACCGAGCAATGTCGCTCACCTGCTCCAGGTTTCCGGGTAGGCTCCGGATGAAGAACCTATTGAGAGATCACAGCTGGCCGGCCGCCAGGGGCGACGTCAGCACAAGGGCAAAAACAGGGACTGGAGCATCATGGAGCTACTCGTGTACATCCCGAACAGCCACGACATCACGAATCCCGCCACCAGCCCGCCGCCGATGACGAGGCCCATCTGTTTGTGAAATTCTGTAGTCATGCGGGAATCATCGGTCGTAGTTGTGTTCCAAATGGCCGATCGTTGACGGGAAGGTAGATGAGTGTGGCCATAATCGCCAGTCCGAGACTCAATGCCCAAACGATAGTATAGCTCCCCGTGGTGTCGAATACAGCCCCGCCCAACCATGCTCCCAGAAAGCTGCCGATCTGATGCCCGAGAAAGGCAATGCCGAACAGCGTGCCCAGGTAGCGCGGACCGAAGATGTCCGCGATCAGTCCGCTGGTCAGTGGCACGGTGCCCAGCCAGGTCAAACCCATGACGATGGAGAAGATGTAAACGCTGGTGGTAGTGATGGGCAGCAGCATGAAGGCCGCGATGGCCACTGTGCGTAGGGCAAAGATGCCCGCCAGGAGATACTTCTTGCGGAAGTGTCCACCCAGCCAGCCGCACAGGTAACTGCCCAACACGTTGAAGGCACCGATCAGTGCCAGGGCCATCATGCCTTCCCGTGCACCGAGTCCCGCATCGGATAGGTAAGCAGGCAAATGGGCGGCCATGAACATGGTGTGCAAACCGCACACCAGGAATCCGAATATCAGGAAATTGAAACCGGTGTGACTCATGGCCTGGCGCAGGCTCTCCGCGAAACCGGGGCCGGAATCGATCGTCGTCATGTGCACCGGCCGCCCGGACAGGATGAAGGCCAGCGGCAGCATGGCAGCCAGGGTGATGGCCAGGACGGTGATGGCGAAGACCCAGTCGCCCATGCCGAGCAGCATGTGCCCGATGGGCAGCATGGCGAACTGACCGAATGAGCCGCAGGCTCCTGTGATGCCCAGGGCCAGACTGCGCTTCTGCACGGGGACATTGCGGGCTACTACTCCGAAGACGATGCTAAATCCCGTGCAACTCAGTCCCAGCCCGATGAGGACGCCGACCCCCAGATTGAACAGCACCGGATCACTGGTGCTGACCATGGTGGCCAGTCCCAGGGCATACAGGGTGCCCCCTGTGAAGATCACGCGTCCGGCGCCCATTCGGTCAGCGATGGCGCCAGTGATCGGTTGGGCAAGGCCCCAGACGAGATTCTGCAGGGCGATGGCAAATCCGAAGATCTCACGGCCCCAGCCATGGGTCAGGCTGACCGGTTGCAGGTAGATGCCCATGCTGTGCCGGATACCAAGCGCCAGACAGAGAACGATCCCGGCGGCTGAGATGATCAGCACGGGCGTGCGCCAGACATGGGGAACGGACGTAGGCGCCCCGGAACTCATGTACAGTCTCTCCTGCTATGGTGAGGCAAAAATCCACTTTATGACGTGTGGATGCGTCCTGAATACGCCTGGCGGAATAGACCTGGACGGTCTGCCGGGGTGAGCGTATGAATTAACGATACCATAATTTTCGGGCCGAGAAGCCCCACGGTCGATGGTGACTGTAACCGGGCCTCTGATATGATGTTTTAGTCCTGTCTTACGGTGATCTCAACTGCTTATGCGACATTTGCTCTACTTGATACTGCTGTTCACCCTGTCCACGGTCTTTGCCGCAGAACCCCCGCCAAGTTGGTCCGAACAGGAGGCGCAGGGTCGGGACGCGGACGACATGCTGTTCATCGCTCGAAGACACATGGAGACCGATCCCCCCGATGAGAAGGAGACACGGTATTGGCTCCAGGAAGCAGCCGGTGCGGGCTCCGCTGATGCCATGGGCATGCTGGGTGTGATGCATGCGGAAGGCTTGGGTGTGGAAGAGGACGCTGAGCAAGCCGCCCATTGGTTCACGAGGGCGGTAGAGGCTGGCGCGCGAGAGTACACCCTGCAGCTGGGTTGGTTGCACCTCCATGGCCATGGTGTCCCGCGGAGCCGGGAGCGTGCTGAGCATTGGTTCCGCCAGGGCATTGAGGCGGACCTACACCCGGCCCGGGTTGCACTGGCATCGTTGTTGATCACCGATGCTCACGAGGGGAGATCGCCCGGGCGTGTCAAGGAGGCTCAGGCCCTGTTGACGGAGGCGCTCGATGGTGACGTGATCGTGGCGAGCTTTCTGCTCGCCAGTATTCATATCGAGGGTGTGGGAGACATACAGCCTGATCCCGTGAAGGCCGTTCACTACACGCGTATGGGGGCTGATAAGGGCCATGCCCAGATGCAGGGCTGGCTGAGTGTCTTCTATGCCGGGGGCAAGGGAGTCGAGCAGGACGTCGTGGAAGCCATGAAATGGTCCATCCTCGCCGCTGCGGAGGGCGACCCACTCGGCAATCAGTTGAGGATTCAGCTGCAAGCCGAACTGGACGAGACTCAGCTCAAGGAAGCCCGTGAACGCGCCGTAGAATGGCTTTACCAAAAGCGTAGGCGGGATGCCGGACTGGTTGACTGACGGCTGATCACCCCCGGAGCGGGGCAATTTAGCTGGTTTCGAGCTTGCCATCAACGGTGTGCGCCAGCCCGAGTTCGGAGCACTCCAGCTTCACCTTGACTGCTATCGGACCGGAGGCCAACTTTCCGGATTCGGCTGCTTCGCGCACTGCGATTTCGATCTCGCGTTGCGACGTTACGCCGACTTCTTTCAGAAACTTACGGATACTTAAGTTCAGTTTTTCCTCGTTCATGGCTGCGCTCCTTGATGGTCAGGGTTTGGCACGGCCTTCGAGTATAACGAAGAATGGTCCCCGTGTTTTGTCCGGTAGAACTGGGTCTACCCCGCATAGGCCGACTGCGGCTTGGATTAGGCGCTGATTCGGCCCGGGGAAGGAGCCCCAATCGGCCTTTTTTCGGCCGTATTCACTCCGGGCATCTGGCGGTTCGTAAGGGATGGTTCGCAAGTCGCCGAGATCTCGGATCGGTGGACCAAATGCCTTGCAGCGGGTCATGCAAGGAATTTGAACTGATTCCCCTCTCTAAACTAAGATGCGTCACATTTAGATGAGTGAGATCAAGAACACCTGTTTCGATTTGGCGCCCCCCTGTTTCCATTGGAAACGCGCGTTTCGTGGTGGAGTCACGTTCCTGCCCAAGGCGCCGTATTTCCTGCAACTTCATTTGTGGGCACAATGTTTGCATGTAGTTTTCGCGCGGCTATATACGATAGCCACCCGAGATTTCCAATGAACGTTCACTCCCCGAGGAGCCCGAGAGATGTCAGATAAGAAGGCCACGCAGCAGCAGAAACGCAAGAAAGTCACCATCCCCATGTTGATGGAGAAGAAGAAGCAAGGGGAGCAGATTACCCAGATTGCGGTGTACGATTACGAAAACGCCATTGTCTGTGATCGTCTCGGCATGGATATTTTGTGTGTCAGTGACACAGGCGGCATGGTGCTGTTTGGTCACGAGAGTACGGTCAATGTGACCTTTGATGAGGTCATGTTGATGGCCCAGGCCGTGAAGCGCGGTTCCCAGTACGGCCTGCGCATGGTGGACATGCCCTACATGAGCTTCCATCTCTCCGAGCAGCAGGCGGTGGACAATGCCGGCAAGTTCGTTGCCCAGGCCAGCGCTGAAGTGATGAAGTGCGAAGGCAATCAGCATCACGCCAAGAACATTGAAGCCATCATCAAGGCCGGTATCCCCGTGCAGGGCCATATCGGTATTACCCCGATGCGGATGCCCCAGTTGGGTGGTTTCCGCGCCCAGGGAAAGACCGCTGACCGCGCCAAGGAATTGATCGACGACGCCCTGGCCATGGTCGACGCGGGTTGCTTCTCCATCATGTGCGAAGTCACCACGGTCGAAGTTTGCGAATACCTGGCGGAAACCCTGCCCGTGCCCGTGATCAGCCTGGGTGCCGGTAACACTGCCGACGGTGTTCACATCATCGGTTCGGACCTGTTCCATCTCTATGAGGCCCATGTGCCGCGTCATTCCAAAATCTACACCGACATGGTGCCGATCCTGGAAGACGGCTACAGCCGTTACATGGAAGATGTGCGCACCCGCAAGTACCCCGCCAAGGAGCATTCGGTGTTCATGAGCGACGAGGAACGGGAAAAATTCCGTGACCTGATGGGATGGCACAAGAAGGGTTAAATAACGATGTGGAAAGCGGAGCAACCGATCCTGGACACCGTTGATCTCTTGGCACAGACGGAATTCTTTTCGGACTTGGATGCATCTCAACTAGACAGAATCAGCGAGATCTGTCGACTGGAGACTCATCCCGGTGACAATGATATCTATCATCTGGGAGAACCGGCTGAGGACTTGTACGTCCTGATTGACGGTATGGTGCGTTTCACCATCGGGATGGGAGTACGCAAGGCATCAGCGGGCGAGATCATCCGGCGCGGAGAGGTGTTCGGGTGGGCCGCCTTGGCGAAAGGCACGACGAAACGTGTGGCTAACGCCTATTGTCTGACCAGCGGCTGCACGGTGCTCGCCATTCGCGGTCGGGACCTTCAGGAGTTGATGGAGAAGGACAACCGCATCGGTTATCGCATCATGAATCGGTTGAACGTGCTCATCACTGGCCATCTGACGGCATTCGCCGCCGGATGATCGTCCCCGGTGCTCCGGGGGCGAGGGCTTCAACGGCCCTGGCAGTTCAGAGTGCTCCGCAACGCTTGCACGTTCGGATAAAGCGTCGACTCCGGTCGGCGCTTTTTTTTTCGTGCGCTCGCTGGGGCATCGGCGTTGAGAAATGGTTGATGGCGCGCCACTGGCAGCCGTGACACCAATAAGAGACGATTATAATGGATAACGCAATGATGATCTGGCTGCTCCTGGCGTCCATCGGGATCGGCATGTTGATTGGGGCGGTAGGGATTGGTGGCCTGCTTATGGTCCCGGTGCTGGGCCTTCTTGCAGGGCTCACGGTCCACGAGGCCATGGCGACGGCACTGGCCACCTTTATCGCCACGGGCATCGTCGGCACCTACTTGTTCCAGAAAAAGGGCAGTATCGAATGGGGTCTGACAGTGCCGGTCTGCCTAGGGGCGCTGCCGTTCGGGTTCGCGGGAGCATATGTGAATTCGATTACGAACGCGCCGGTCCTGACATTTCTGGTCGCGGCCATCATCCTGTTTGCGGGTGTCTATACCCTTGCACAGTGGCGGGGGCTCCAGCGTCCTGCGTTCGAGGGGCGTCCGAGGGCGCAGCTGATTCTGCTGCTCGGGATTGGGGCGTTTTCCGGTTTCGGTGCCGGGCTCACCGGTGTTGGCGGGCCGGCACTGTCGGTACCAACGATGGTGATGTTCGGATTCCCGATATTGCCAACGATTGGCGTCAGTCAGGTGATCCAAATCCTGGCCGCAGGCTCCGGCACTGTGGGGAATCTCGCGTATGGCACCATCAACTTTGGGCTGCTCTTGCCCATCACCTTGTTTGAGGTGATTGGAGTGATCGCCGGAGTGTACATCGTGCATGCTATCAACGTGGAGCTGGTTCGTCGCTCGGTCGCGGTGCTCTGTGTCGTCGTGGGCGGCCTCATGATGGGGCGGGCCGCGGGCGTGTTCTGATCGCTCCGTGGTTATCCAATCACTCCAGGGGCTGAGTGCGGACGGACGGAGGCGGAAGCGCCAGTGACCGGTGGACTTCAGGGCTATTTTCAACAACGCGGTGTTCCGCTGACCGCTGTCGGGTCGGGTCCCCTGACGCCGGTGCGTTTCACGGATCCCGTGGCGGAGCATCTGGCCACCCGGCGCGCAGCCGGTCTTTTCGATTTTTCCTTCATGGGTTGCTTCGAGTTCAGCGGTCCCGGGGCACGCCGTTTCCTCGCGCGTGTCCAGACACGCAACCTCGCGCGCCTGCGCCCGGGGCGTCTGCTTTACACCCTGCTATTGCGCGCGGACGGTACGGTGTTCATCGACGCGACGCTGTGGGACTTTGGGGATGGCCGGTATTGGCTGATGACGGGCAGGCCCGGCGATATTGATCATCTGAAGCACCGGACCACCGGGCTGGATGTCACCCATACGGATCTGTCCGGCCGGCATGCGGTCCTGGCCGTACAGGGGCCTCGGAGTCATGACATACTGGCTGACCTCCTGGGTGAACCCCTGTTTGCAGTTCCGTATTTCGGTTTCCATGCCGGACGAGTGGCGGGCGTCCCCGTACAGGTGGCCCGCGCGGGCTATTCAGGCGAGGCAGGGTATGAACTGCTGGTATCCGCTGAACACGGGCCGTGGCTCTGGAACCGGATTGTGCGGCGCTACTCGCCTGCCGGCCTGCTGGAGTGCGGCCTGGAGGCCATCGACACCCTGCGTGTGGAAGCGGGCCTGATATTGTTTCTTCGGGAACTGGCCTGGCGTGTCACGCCCCGGATGCTGAATCTCGGGCGACTGATGGATGGGCCGGGTCTGGTCGTTGAGGGTGCCCGGGCATTGCAGTCGTGCGCAGGGGACGCGGACGATGTGCGCCTGGTGGGGCTCGTTCCCCTGCGGGAACCACTGCCGGTTCCCGATGCGGTGCCGCCTCCGAATGGTCTCCCAATCATCCCGCGCGGCGGTGCCCTGATCACCAGCAGGGCTTTCAGCCCCACACTGGGACGAGTTCATGCACTGGGTTTCGTGCATGCCGCCGATGCCTGGCCAGGTACCCTGGTAACCACGTCTCGAGGTGTGCGCGCCGCCGTCGCCCGCCTGCCTTTCTACGACCCGCCCAAGCGCCGCCCCCGCGAGTAGAAGTGACGCGGCCTGGTCCGCAACATGGCAATGCCTTATAAGGGAGACTGTCGGATAGCAGGGTGCCTTGGCCTCGTATAGCCAGTGACCTGGGAATCTCAGAGCAGAATGCTTGCCAGCGCCACTGCCATGATGAGGACGAGTACGGCCTTGCGCATGAAGGCGTCGCTGACCTTGTGAATCAGCCTCGAACCCAGAACCGTGCCGACAACATATCCAGGAGTGAGAATTGCGATCGCACCCGCATCCGACATGTCCAAGGTGCCACCAAGGACGAGGAGCACAAGGAACAGGACGATAGCAAGGAACGCCCAGATGATGAAATTGGCCCTGTTCTGCCGGGCTGTGTGCCTACCGCCACTCAGAAACAGGGCTGTCAATGCGCCAATCGCGGTGGCGCCCATGATCAGACCACTGATGGCCCCGACTACTGAGTATACCCACCTCTTGACCTCGCCACTGTAGCGCCATCCCGTAATCAGGATCATCGCAACGATCAGGATAGTGATGCCGATAAGCCGTTTCATCATGACCGGGTCGGTGTTTATCAGAACATAGACACCTATCGGCATGGCCACGAGGGTACCGAGTATCAGCGGCAGTATCACCGCGCGGGTGCTGTCGCGCCGCGCACTGGGTACGAGATGAATATTCGCGAACAGGTCAATCCAAAGGACGATACCGGCACCAACCGCAGGAGGCATGAACAGATTGACCACCGGCAGCAGGAACAAGGGACCACCGAAGCCCGTGAATCCCCGGATGAATCCTGCAATCAAAGTCATGGGTAGCATGACTGAGTAGAAGACGAGGGGCTCAGTCATTTCACGATATCGGTCAGTATGCCGAACGTATCAGGCTGCTTGCAGTATTCATATGTACCCCTGACCGGCGTATTCATTCAGACGGTATGGTTTGAGACGGTCCATCGGGAACGATTGTCGGAACCGAGCATGCGAGTTGCACCACAGTCACGTTTGGAGTAGCCGGGGAGCGACCGGCGATCCAGCCATGTCCCGGTCAGAACTCTACCATACAGCGCACATCCCGGGACTCGGCGGAAAGCTACGATTGCACGCGATGAGCTGCCAACAGATGCCCCGCGACGGCCCCGTCTCGATGTCAGCCCCAAGGCCATGGAACACGGCTCACAATAAGGTGCCGGGTGGTCAGGATATTGAAGGAAGTCGACCCCATGGGCTGCAATACCAAAGATGATGAATCTGCGCCCCCGTCATGGCGGCACGGAATCTCCCCGGAAAACGACAAAGAACCATAAAAAAGCCCCCGTGACCTAAGGTGACGGGGGCAAACTCCTTTGCTGGAGGAAGATGAATCTCAGAACAGACCGATGACCTTCCCGTTCTCGTCCAGGTCGATCTTGGCCGCCGAGGGCACCTTCGGCAGGCCGGGCATGGTCATGATGTCGCCACACACCGCCACGATGAACTCGGCACCTGCGGAGAGCCGGATCTCACGCACCGTGATGGTGTGCCCGGATGGGGCGCCCCGGAGCTTCGGATCCGTGGAGAAGGAGTACTGGGTTTTGGCTATACAGATGGGGTAGTCGCCAAAACCGTCTTCCTGAAGCTTGGC
Source organism: Thioalkalivibrio sp. (assembly GCA_046260855.1). GTDB lineage: Bacteria > Pseudomonadota > Gammaproteobacteria > Ectothiorhodospirales > Ectothiorhodospiraceae > Thioalkalivibrio_A. The sequence goes on along the minus strand of JBHEOJ010000009.1, from coordinate 12,017 downwards.
GATCTGGTTCCGAACCTTGCTGTCGGCGTTAATGTCGGCAGCGCCATAGATCTTTGTGGCGATGGACTTGATCTTGTCCCAGATGGGATCGGAATCTTCGTAGACAAACTTGAAGTCCGTCGGCGTAGTGTCGATCAGATCGACCACTGTGCGGGCCAGTTCTTCGGCACCTTTGCCGCCGTCGGCCCAGTGGCGTGCCACCACCACCGGCGTTTCGTGGTGCGCCATTTTCTTGCGCAGCAAGTCCAGCTCTGCCTGGGTGTCGAAGGTGAAATTGTTGATCGCCACGACGCAGGGCATCCCGTAGTGGTTGCGGACGTTGTTGACGTGGCGCTCCAGGTTGGCGACGCCCTTCGTCAATGCATCCAGGTCTTCGTTGTTCAACGTCTTGAGGTCGGCACCGCCGTGGTACTTGAGTGCGCGGATGGTGGCAACGATCACCACTGCGTCGGGGCGCAGACCCGACTTGCGGCACTTGATGTCGATGAACTTCTCGGCACCAAGATCCGCCCCGAAGCCTGCTTCGGTGACCACGTAGTCGGCCATTTTCAAGGCCGCCTGGGTGGACATGACGGTGTTGCATCCATGAGCGATGTTGGCAAAGGGGCCGCCGTGCACAAATGCCGGGTTGTTCTCCAGGGTCTGCACCAGGTTCGGCTTGAGCGCATCCTTCAGCAATACTGTCATTGCTCCGTCCGCGTCCAGCTCGGAGGCCCGAACGGGCTTCTGCTCACGGGTGTAGCCAACAATGATGTTGCCAAGACGCTTCTTGAGGTCCTGCAACGACGTGGCAAGACAGAAGATGGCCATGATCTCCGAGGCCACGACGATGTCGAAACCGTCTTCACGGGGGAATCCGTTGCCGGGGCCGCCGAGGGAACAGACGATGTCGCGCAGGGCACGGTCGTTCATGTCAACGACGCGCTTCCAGGTGATGCGGCGCACGTCCACGCCGAGTTCGTTGCCGTGGTGGATATGGTTGTCAAGAAGTGCCGCAAGCAGGTTGTTGGCCAGCGCAATCGCGTTGAAATCGCCGGTGAAGTGGAGGTTGATATCCTCCATGGGAACGACCTGGGCATGACCACCGCCCGCCGCGCCGCCCTTCATTCCGAACACGGGTCCCAGAGAGGGCTCGCGCAGGCAGATCATCGCCTTCTTGCCGATCCGGTTCAGCGCGTCGCCGAGACCGACGGTGGTGGTGGTCTTGCCCTCACCGGCAGGGGTCGGGCTGATCGCAGTGGTCAGGATCAGCTTGCCGTTGGGTTTGTTCGCAAGGGAGTTAATATATTCAAGTGACAGCTTGGCCTTATAGTGCCCGTAAGGTTCAAGGTGTTCCTCGTCGACGCCGAGGGTCTTGGCGACCTCGGTGATCCTCTTCATCGTCGCGCCCTGGGCGATTTCAATATCAGATTGCATAGGTAGTCTGCCTCATAAGGATTTTGTTCCGGATTTCCATATCGTTAGTATGACGCCCGCCGGGTCCGGTCGGACTTGGGGCAGGAACACCGGGTACTCGACCGGCTATCTCGCCACATGGTCCGCGGCTCACGTCCGTGAATATTGTTGTCGAACCACCGCGGTAACTTTCGCGGGGGTGTGTCTTACAATGCCGCTCGTCAATCGACGAAACGAAACGAATGCCGCTTCCATATTGTCAAAAAGAAACAACATGCGGCGCTCATCGGCTTATTACGGTGCTCCTCGGGATATTGCAGCAAAATTAGTGCCAGCGTTACCCAGAGATACCGTTTAGGCGCTGAGTCTGGCAGGCGGGTTCTAGGCAGCTTGTAGGCTGGGGACCCTGATTCGTGCTCATGGTCCCAGTAACGGGGTCGGGGTCCTACTATAGAGAGGAGCCCTGCTGAGGCGAACCGGCGGCGCAATCGATGGCTCGGGGCGCCGTGTTTCGCGGTCCACGTGCAGGCCGTCGGGCCTCGGCGTGTTTCCCGGAGAAACAGCCGCCTGTTTCCAGAGGCAACAGTGTTGTGGTCGGGAGTGCACAGAAGTCCTTGAGGCGGGTGCTATGAAACCCTGATTTCTCAATGGCTTGGGTGTTAATCTCCTGATTGGCACGGCAAATGCTTAGATTCTTTGAGCATAAACATGCAATCGCGTAAGCGAGTCCAACCGGCCAGGAGGTATTGATCATGGCAAGAAGTGGAAACGAGTGGGCCGAAACCCCGAATCTTCCAAACACCCATTATGTGGATACGCGTATCTACACCGATGAGCAGATTTTCCGCGAAGAGCAGGTGCAGATCTTTAATAAGACCTGGTTCATCGCGTGTCATGAGAGCGAAGTCCCGAACGCCTTCGATTACCGGACCTTCCGTCACCCGGGTGGCGCGAATCTGATTATCAGTCGGGGCGAGGACAAGCAGGTCCGTGCGTTCTATAACGTGTGCCCGCATCGCGGCAATACGATCCTCTATGACCCCTGCGGTAATGCCAAGCGCATGACCTGCATCTTCCATGCATGGTCGTTCGATACCAAGGGCAACTGCGTGGATATTCCTCGTGGCGAGGAGGGCTACCAGGATCGTTTCAGCAAGGAAGACGCTTCTCTGCGCGAGGTCAAGTGCGAGGTCGGGTTCGGCGGTTTCGTGTACGTCAACATGGACGACAATAGCGAATCCCTGAAGGAATACATCGGCGACGCCCTGGGCCTGCTGGATGAATCGCTGCAGCCGGAGATGGAGGTGTTCCATTACCACAAGGCCGTGGTCGACACGAACTACAAGCTGTGGCATGACACCAACAGCGAGTTTTATCACGACTACATGCACTACTTTAACCGCATCACCGGCATGATGCAGCCCGGGTATTTCGATCGTAAGTACACCGGTTACAAGAATGGTCATGCATCCGTGGGGTCCATGGAGGTGAAGTACGACGCCTACGAGGGCAGTGACCAGCGCGGTGTGGGCTGGCCCGGTCTGGCACCAGGTGGCTGGATTTTGATCGATTTGTTCCCGGGCATGACCTACAACCTGCGCACGTCCGTGCTGCGCGTGGATACGGTTATCCCGCTCGGTCCGAACAAGCTCATCATCGAGTTCCGCGGGATGGGTCTGAAAAGTGATACCCCGGAACAGCGTGCCGAGCGCATTCGCGACCACAACACCATCTGGGGTCCCTTCGGGCGAAATCTGCACGAAGATCTGCTCGGTGTGCACGGCCAGGGTATCGCAATGCGTGACGATCGCACCGATACCCACTACGTACTTCATGGTCGTGAGGAAGACAACACGATTCATGACGAGATCGGGATGCGGCACTTCTACCATGAGTGGAGCCAGCGTATGCACCGGCGCGCCTCCAATCCGGATGAGAAGCCGGAGTCCGAGGCGGCCTGATGGCCCACCCTGGAGACGGCACTGCCGCACAGACGTGCGACAGTGCCGTCATCATCCAGACTCAATAAATGTACAGTTGGAGAAACCTGGACGTGACCACAAGAGAGACTATTGAACGCGTTGTTTATGGGACCGTGATGTGCATGGACGCGCAGGATTTCAAGGGCTACATGGCTCTTTGCGACAGCGATTACCACTACAAGATCACCGCCCACAGCCCGGAGATCCGCAAGGATATGATCTGGCTGGAACATGATCGGGCAGGGATGGAGTTGCTGTTCAAGAATCTGCCTAAGCATAACAGTGACCATTCGATCCTGACCCGCCATGTGACGATTTATACCATCGACGTGGACGAGGCCAAGGGTGAGGCGAGTGTCACGTCATCCCTGCAGGTGTTCCGTACGACGCTGGATGGCGGGATTACCGAGTTGTATGCCGTCGGCAAACAATATGACACCGTGAAGTTTGGCGGCGACAAGGCCGCACTCACCGACCGCCATATTCATCTGCATACCCGTGGTCTCGGTATCGGGCATCACGTACCCTTCTGATGCCCGCCGTCCAATCCAGAAGAGACGAAGCAGGTACATAATGAAAATAGAAATCAAGTCTCGAAGCGGGGCACACAGGTTTGCTGCGGAAGATGGGGAGCGCATCCTCTACGCGGGGCTGCGTGACGGGCTGAACCTCCCCTATGAGTGCGCGACAGGGACGTGTGGTACCTGTAAGGCCCGTCTGATCGATGGTGAACTCGACGAGCTTTGGGCCGATGCTCCAGGAAAGAAGAACCTGAAGTTGCCCCAGGGTGAATTCCTGATGTGCCAATGTGCTGCCAAGGGCCCGATTGTGGCCGAGGTCGCACAGTTTGTTGGCACCGTCAAGCCGGGAGTGGTTGTTCCGCAGTGGGTCGACGGTGCGCTTGAGAATGCACGCAACCTGACCCACGACGTGATAGCTGTCGACGTCAAGCTGGACAACCCGATAAGTTTCGACGCCGGCCAGTTCATGGCGGTCGAGATTCCGGGCATAGAAGGTGCGCGCGGGTACTCGATGGTAAGTTACGCAGCAGAGACCGACAGGCTCGAATTCGTCATCAAGAGGCTTCCGGGTGGCGGGGTATCGGAATGGCTGTTCGGCGAGGATCGCACGGGTACCAAGGTGCGAATGCTGGGCCCGCTTGGCGCAGCCACGTTTCATCCGGATTCCGGCAAGAACCTCCTCTGTATCGCGGGTGGTACCGGTATTGCCGGGATCATGTCGATCATCGATCGTGCATGTCAGGACAAGTACTTCGAGAATCACCGGGGCGATGTCTTCTTCGGCGTGCGCACCCCGAAGGACGCCTTTTACCTGGACGAGTTGAGTGCCTACGCGAAGCGTTTCCCGGATGGGCTCAGTGTGACCGTTGCCTTCTCGGATGAGCCCGCCGACGACGCGTTGAAGGAAAAACATGATGCCATCCAGTTCGACGAAGGCTTTGTTCATGAGGCTGCAGGTCGGCACATGGAGGGCCGGTTCGAGAATGTTGTTGCTTATCTGGCGGGTCCGCCGCCAGCAGTCGATGCGTCTATCCGCCTGCTGATCATGTCCAAGGTCAGCGCCGATAACATCAAATACGATAAATTTAGCTAGGAGTGGCCATGGCCGACATGCGGGTATGCCGGGTGGAGGATGTTCCCGAGAATGGAATCAAGGAGTGTGAGGGAGAGGACGGCGTAGCCGTGCTCGTAGTCAATTCGGGCGGCGAGTATTACGCTTGCAACCCGATCTGCCCACACCAGGAAGTCCCCCTGTCTGAAGGCATGTTTGACGGAAAGACCCTCACCTGCCACATGCATCTATGGCAGTGGGATATTGAGTCCGGATCGCCGGTGGGTCTCGCGGAGGAGGCCCTTGAGATGTACAACGTCTCTGTAGAGGATGGCTGGGTATGCGTGAGCGCGTCCAGCGCCCTGAAGGTGGCAAGTCTCTTCGAGGGGCTTGCGCCCGAAACCATGGAGAAGATCAATGCGCTTGCCCGAAGCGAAAGCTTCGAGGAAGGGCATGTCTTGTATGAAGTTGGAGACCCCGCTGAGGATCTCTACATCCTTGAGTCAGGGCGGGTGGAATTTCTGCTGGGACGCGACGGACGAGTCACTTCCGGCGGATTCATGATTCGCAAGGGTGAAGTGTTCGGCTGGGCCCCCCTTATGGAGAATCAAAAAAATCGTATCGCCCAGGCGACCTGCAAGGAGGGTTCCACGCTCCTGGCGCTTAATGGCAGGAAGGTGCTGGAAGTCCTGGAAGATGATCCGCGTTCCGGAATGAAGGTGATGATTCGCCTGAATACCATGTTGTCTAAGTATCTCGTGGCTACAGGCACCACCTGACCGGAAGGATACGATCAGTGTGTGAAGTGTGGTCTGGAGTAGAACGGAAGGGGTTTACCGAGGACTGTTGAAACAAACAAGTTAGTGGCGATAAGAAGTAAGTCAGATTATATATAAAGCTCCGGTAGGGAAAACGGGGGGTCCGTAAAGCACGACAGGTGCCGAGGGGCGTCTCTACCCGAACGGATACAAGCAGTGGTCCATTGGGCCCTGTAAATGACTGAACCACCTAGGAGGTATAACTCGTGGCAAATACTACGCATACCATGCTCGGGATGACATTTCGACATATAGCGGTTTCTGCATTGGCATGCGCGGGGCTGGTGGCTAGCCCGGCCTTTGCTCAATATGGAAATGAAGGGGACCCCGTCAAACTTACGATCGGTTATCAGCCTTATTACTCCCAGGCCTGGTCCGGGCTGGTGATGCGGGAGAAGGAATTCTGGAAGGATCATCTGCCGGAAGGTTCGGAGGTTGACTGGCAGGTCGGTCTGCAGGGTTCCATCATCGTGAACGCCATGCTTGCCGGCCGTCAGGATATCGGCTACATGGGTGACATGCCCGCTATCGTGTCCACCACTCACCAGCGCGTGGGCGACATTCGGCTGGTGGCCAACCTGGGTATCGGATTGGACCAGTGCAATATCTTCATGGTCCGCACCGACCTGAATCCGCCGAATGATCCGCTCGAGGCCCTTAAGTGGCTGGATGGCAAACAGACGGCTGTACCGCAGGGGAGCTGCACGGACCGCTATGCCCGCGCCGTGTTCAAGAAGTTGGACATCGAGCCTTCTGCCTACATGAACCAGAATGTTGAGGTGATCAGCAGCAACCTCCGCGCCAAACGTCTCGACGCGGCGGTGATCTGGGAGCCAACTGCCTCCAAGTTGATCAAGGATGGGCTGGCAAAGCGCATGGCGTCGGGTGCGACCGTGGACGAGAACGATGGCGGCTTCATGGCCATGCGAGCCGACCTGATCGAGGCGCGTCCGGATGTGGTCAAGGCCTGGCTGAACGCCGAGCTGGATGCCCAGCTGTTTCTCGCTGATCCGGCCAATTCCCGTGAGGTGGCGAAGATCGCCAGCCAGCAGACCTCCGGTTTCGACGAGGAGACCCTGTGGATGTCCCTGTACGGAGCCTATCCTGAAGAGCAGGGTGGTGCCAAGATCCGTAACGAGTTCCACTTTACCTTCACACCCGAGGCCATGGAACTGATCAATCGTGCGACCACATTCCTGCACGAGATCAAGGCGATCAATGTGTCAGAGCTTCGCGACGAAGCCATCATGCGCAACTTTGCGGATGAGGTGCTCAAGGAGCGTGGTCTGACAGCACCGGTGGGCAAGATCGAGGGTCAGCCCAGGTCCGCCTTCGGCGGTTGAGGTTGCTGATGCATTAGTGAGGCGGGCCCGCGACAGTCCAACTGATATATCTGTCGCGGGCCCAACTTTTATCTTGCGCACAGTCTCCCAAAAAACATAGAACCGAATTTCCTAAAGCGCGTGTGGACGACCGTGAATATGGCGCCCGATGCGTGACAGAGGTGAACAATGACGATCGATAGCCGTTTAAACCCGTCCGGCCAAGGTGGGCTGGGTGATGATGCCAAGTTGGCGGTACTCAAGCAGACCATGCCCTTCCAGGTTGTGCCGGAGCAGACACTCCGTCGCATCGCGTCAATCGCGAGGGAGGAAAGCCTGCCCAAGGGCCGCGTGCTGCACAAGCAGGGTGACAGGGCAACCGACCTGTTTGTCGTTGTTTCCGGACGACTCCAGCATGCGCTGGGGCCGGAGGCAGAGGCGACCAGACTGGTCAAGATGGTGAGTACCGGAGAGGTGGTCGGCTGGGCGGCTTTACTGAAAAATCAGCCACGGCGCCTTGCTACCATTACTGCGGAAGAAGACACCCGGGTCCTGCGCATCAACGCGGACGAGCTGTTGTCAGCGTTCAATGATGACCGGGAGACAGGTGACGTGGTGATGAGTCGTTTCGCCACCATGATCAAGAACGACTACACGCTTCCCGACTGGCTGGCGAAGACTCGCAAGTTGTCGGGAGAATCAAGTCCGCGCCGCCCTGAAGCGGGTGGGGATGGTTCTTCGAGCAATATGTCATTGACCATGTATCGGCTGGGACTGTGGATCAAGAGTCCGCGGCCCTATCTGATGCTCATTGGATTTACGATCTTTCTGACCTTTTGGCATTTCTCGGTGGCGGTGTTCGAGTGGCCACGCTTTCGCAATATGCCTGGCTTGTTCGAGGTGATCACAGAGTGGACATCCCGGGAACCGATCTACGGGCTGTCACTATTTACACCCGACTATTACACCCATATTTATGTAAGCATCAGGCGGGTGTTCTTCGCGTTCCTGCTTGCGACGGGCCTGGGCTGTTCGCTTGGGTTGTTCATGGGCTGGTCGAAGACGTTTCGTGAGTTTGTGTTTCCGGTCTTTGAAACCCTGCGTCCTGTCCCTATTCTGGCCTGGGTGCCTCTGGCCATCATCATGTTCTACCAGGCCGAGTCCACGGTGATCTTTCTCACCTTCCTGGCCTCTTTCTACGCCACCGCACTGAATACGATGCTGGGCGTCGATTCCATCGACGAGTCCTACAGTCGTGCGGCTTATTGTCTCGGCGCCAATCGCTGGCAGGAATTCCGTCACGTGATCATCCCGGGAGCACTTCCTTTTATCTTCACCGGCCTTCAGATCTCAGTGGGCGTGGCGTGGTTCTCGCTCGTGGCCGCCGAGATGGTGTCCGGTGAATTCGGGCTGGGTTATGTGATCAATACGTCGTTCACCACCGTCAAGTATCCTACGATCATCATCGGCATGATTACTCTGGGTGTCGTGGGTTATTCCACCAGCGCCATGGTTCGTGTTCTTGGTGATTATCTGATGCAGTGGCGCGTACGCGAACTGGCGATGGGAGGACGTTAAAATGAGTGCGGTTATGAAACAGAATTTAAGCAAGTATGGCGCATCACGCGGTGCCATCAAGATCGATGATGTCGTGAAGATTTACGATCCTGAAGGTGCGGCGGTGATGGCTGTGGATCATTGCAGCCTGGATATTCCGGCCGGCGAGATCTGCATGATTGTGGGTCCATCGGGCTGCGGCAAGTCGACGCTGCTCAATGCCATCGCGGGTTTTCACGGCATCACGTCCGGCTCGATTCACATGGATGGTGAGCTGCTTTGCGGGCCGGGCCGTGAGAAGGCAGAGCCGGGTGCCGACCGGGTGGTGGTGTTCCAGAATGGCGCCCTGTTCCCCTGGAAAACCAATCTGGACAACGTGGCGTTTGGTCCAATGATGCAAGGCACCATGACCAAGAAGGAGGCCTATGAAAAGGCCCGCCACATGATGGCGGATGCCGGGCTAAGCAGCAGTGAACACAATTATCCCGGTGAGATCTCGTCCGGAGTGCGCCGGCGTGTGGAGATTGTTCGGGCCCTGATGAATGACCCGGCGGTGCTGCTTCTGGATGAACCCTATCGGGCGCTTGATTCGCTGACCAAATCAGTGATGCACGAATCCCTTTTGGAGATGTACTACAAGAATAAGGTCACCATCTTTTTCATCACCCACGACCTTGAAGAGGCGATCTTCCTTGGGCACAAGGTGGTCATTATGACCACCCGTCCGTGCAAGGTGAAAAAGGTTCTTGATGTCGATATCCCGCACCCGCGCGATTACAACGTGCTGACTTCCAAGCGTTTCATCGAACTGATGGAAGAAACCAACGAAGCGGTGCACGAGGAGGCCCTGAAGGCCTTCCAGGCGGGCGAGAAGGAAGGGTGATTCCGCCCGCCGCGTCGATAGACGCGCGGATCGATGGTGAATCAAAAAACTTTAAGAGGTAATCCTTAATGAGTACTCAGGTTGTCAGTGGACCGGCCCCAGTGGCGCGTTGGAGGAAAATGGTCTTCAACGTGCCTTTCCGCCGGGCAGTCATAGCAATTGTCGGTTTCATCCTTTTTTGGGAGTTGGGCTCGAGGGTCGGGCTTCCCTGGATCGGCCGCATCCCGCCACCATCCGACGTGTTCACCGCCTGGATGACGGTGATCGGTGACCTCAGCTACTGGTATAGCTGGATGCAGAGTTTCCGGCGAGTCTTGGCGGGATTCTTTGCGGCGGTGATTCTCGGTGTGCCCCTGGGATTGGCGATGGCCACCAGCCGAACCTTCAACGGCCTGGCATTTCCTACCTTTGAGGTGCTGCGCCCCATCCCGCCCCTGGCTTGGGTGCCCGCGGCCATCATTTTCTGGCCGACCCAGGAACTGGCGATTGCCTTCGTGACGTTTCTGGGTGCCTTCTACACCATCGTGATCAACGTGGTGGGCGGCGCCAAGTCCATCGATCTTCGCTACTTCCAGGCTGCTCAGTCCATGGGTTCTAACGGGTTCGACATTTTCAGACGCATCATCCTGCCCGCGGTGACACCCTCCATTTTCATTGGTATGGCTGTGGGTATGGGCATCACCTGGGAGGTGGTTGTGGCAGCCGAAATGATCTCCGGTGGTGGCAGTGCGGTGGGTGGTACCGCCGGCGGCGGTCTCGGGTTCTTTATCTGGAATTCCTACCTGGGCGGTTCCTACGACCTCATTGTGGTGGGCATGGTCAGTATCGGCATTGCGGGCTACCTTTGCAGTAGCACCATCCGGTGGTTCGGGGAGCGAGCCACGCCGTGGAAACGGTTGCGTTGATTTGCCCCGCTTAATCGCCGATTTCAGGAGACAAATGTTATGAGCGCAGTGATGAAAGACAGCGCGGGCAAAGGCAAGCTCAAGGCCGATGCCGGCGAAATGAAGGTGACGAACGTTAACAAGAGCTACGGCCTTGCGCACCTTCGAACCAACGTGGTAAATGATTGCTCGTTCGAGATCGAACGGGGCAAGCTCACCGTGATGATCGGCCCTTCGGGGTGCGGCAAGAGTACCTTGATCCGCCTCCTTGCCGGCTTCGAGTCGCCGGACTCCGGCTCCGTCACCATTGACGGCAAGCCCGTCAACGGTCCGGATCGGGACCGCCTGGTCCTGTTTCAGGAGACAGCGCTGTTTCCATGGATGAGTACTTACGACAATGTCATGTACGGTCCGAGAGCCCGTAATGAAGTGACCAAGGAGGTCAAGGAGCTGGCGGATTTTCTGATCGATAAGGTCGGATTGAATCAGTTTAAGGATAAGTACCCTCCGCAGCTCTCAGGTGGGATGCAGCGACGGGCCGAGCTGGCCCGCGCTATGATCAATGGTCCTCGGGTCATGATTCTCGACGAGCCGTTCCGAGGTCTGGACGCCATGACCAAGGAGCTGATGTGGGAATACTACTCCGGCCTCTACGAAGAAAGCCGTCGTACCAACTTCTTCGTGACCACGGACATTGATGAAGCCATCTTCCTGGCCGACCGACTGCTGATCATGACCAATATTCCCACCCGGACGCGTTGCGTACTGGAAGTGGATCTGCCACGCCCGCGCTCCCTATTGGGGATCCTCGAAAGCGAACGTGCCAACGAGATCAAGATGGAAGCTCTTGCCATCCTGCATGAAGAGGCCATGAAGTCTTTCTCGAGTGGTAGCGCAGCGGCCGCAGATTTCCTCGAGGCCTACTCCAAGCGTTCCAACAAATAAGTAACTGCAAAAACAGGATCGGCGGG
>JBHEOJ010000009.1:0-623 GCA_046260855.1 Thioalkalivibrio sp. | reverse complement strand
TCGATGCCCGCCGATCCTTCTGGAGGCCCTTGCGGCTGATGCTTGATCTCATTATTTCCCGGGAAATGATGATTGTCTCGGCAATCATTGGTGGTGCCCTGTCACTGCTCGCTTCGATGTTGCAGAAGAAAGTGGGTGAGGATATGAGGGTCAGGTGCCTCGTGTGGAGTGGTTATGGCTTCATGGGATTCAGTATGGGGATATTCGTATTTGTGGGGTTGCTAGGTGCTTGGTAACGCCGTCGTGAGACGCATTGGGCGGCACGCATGATCCAACATTACAGATTCAAGGCATGATCCAACATTACAGATTCAAGGCGGAGATATGACAGCGAAAATTATTGATGGCAAAGCCATCGCGAAGCAGGTGAGGGGCGATCTGAAGAAGGAGGTCGAGAAACTGGCCGAGCAGGGCATTACGCCCGGATTGGCTGTTCTGATCGTAGGTGACAATCCCGCATCCAAGGTATATGTGGGGCAGAAGCACAAGGCGTGTGAAGAGGTCGGGCTGCATTCCGAGATCCATCAGTTTCCAGAAGATGTCCCGCAGGCAGAGGTTTTGAAGCGTATTGCCCAGCTCAACGCCGATTCCCGCATTCACGGCATGATTGTGCAGCTACCGCT
>JBHEOJ010000089.1:2001-9164 GCA_046260855.1 Thioalkalivibrio sp. | reverse complement strand
TGATTGGAGTTCCATATGCGATCCGGTGAGTCCTTTCCCGGGTTTCCTTGCCCCGGTCTGCGTTGAATTCCCTTTCTTCAGATCGCAGGTAAAGCTTGGTCCAGCCAAAGGAGGTCGTAAAGGGCGAATTTGGGCCGATTTTGTAGGAATCTTCCACAATTTCGTGTAGGAACGAGCCTACACGGACGCTTTTGGGGGGTAGTTGGGAGGGAGGTGGATGATGTCGCCAGTCGGTGGCTATGACTTGCTGAGCTTTCTCGGGCCATTAGCCCACTCAGCATAACGACTGTACACATCGATCGCAGGCTCAACAGCAGCAACCACCCTGTCCAGGTCGATCACGTCATATAGATACGTGAGCAGGTTGCGCATGGCACAGGCGTCCATCAGGGACTCGGCCAGGTCGACCGGCAATCCGAGGCGATCACGCAGGGCAACGAAGACTTCACGGTAGCTGGAAGCGAGCCTGTAGCCATTAGCCCGAAGCAGCTGCAATCCGATATCAGCTGCCGATTCGCAGAGTACTGCAACAGTCGTTCGATGGCGTAGTGCTCCCGCCTGCGTCCTGCCATATCCAGGGCCTGGTAATGCCCCAGGTCAGTGAGGAATTGCTGGAGCATGCCAAGCTTTCGTTGAAAAACCTCGCTACTTTCAGGTGACATGGCTCATGCCTCCGCCTTGGCGCTCAGCAAGGACGCGTCGGCGTGCAGAAAGAAGGCCCGATCCTGTTCCCGCTCAAACTTGCCGGGGACTGTTTCGTATAGGCAGATGCCGTCCCGGAAGACTTCGAAACGGATAAACGGTGAGGTACCGTCCTGGAGTACCAGCAAGTCCACAACCATCGGGTTGAGGACATCCTCCAGTTCCCGCTGCCACCGCCCCTGGGTCATGAGATCGGGAACCACGCCAGGGGCAACGGCCAGATCGATATCCCGTCCCTCACCTTCCCGGGCCATAGAGCCGAACAATATCAGCAACTGCCACCCATGGCGGCTGGCCAGGTCTTTGAGCGCCTCGTGCTGGTGGGGTGGGAGAACGGACATCGGGATTTTTCTATGTGAGTTCATTTGTGAAGGTGATGGACCGAGATCTGACATGGGAATCGTCTGTGACATGGCGTACATCATCTGCTCTCGGACATAGCCATAAGTATGCCATAGCGGTGTAGGGGAGGCTTGAGCCCAGGCCGATTGGAGGTGGCAGGGTTGTTCGGCCCGGGGTCGGGCTTCCTGTGCGGGTCGGGGATGAAGCCTGCGGGCGCGGGGCAAAGGGCAGGTATTTGATGTGTGCAGGCGCACAGCTATCTCAGGCTGTGTTGCCTGACAGGCGACCCATCACCTTGTCCCAGTGAATCACGATGCCAGGAAGTGTCTCCACCTGGCTCTCCCCTTCCAGCTCCATCACCTCGGGCTTGCCGTAGGCATTGGCCTGCAGGCGGTAGATAATGAGCACGCGATCCCCAGGGTGGACGAGCCAGTATTCCTGGACCCCATGGCGCTCGTAGATCTCCCGCTTGAGCTGCTGGTCATGGGCCGCCGTTGACGGTGAGAGCACCTCGACAATCCAGTCGGGTGCACCACGGATGCCCCGCTCCTCAATGCGGCGCGGATCGCAGACCACCATCAGATCGGGCTGGACAACGGTATCGATGTCCTCATCGGCCTCATCCTGGCGGGGAAGACGCACATCCACGGGGGCGATGAGCACACGGCAGGGTGAGTCATCCAGGGCATCGGCGACCTGGCGATATAACTCGCCGACCACCTGCTGATGGGATACCGATGGCGCAGGCGCCATGGCGTAGGCATGACCATCCACAAGCTCGTACCTCGTCTCCTCGGACCAGCTGATGTAATCGCCGTAGGTATGATGAGCTTTGTCGCGCAATGCCAGACCCATGATGACACCTCCTGTGTGGTGAGACCGCTTCCTGCCCGTAGTTTAGCCCCCGGCCCGGACCGATGACATCCCGCGCCTGAAGCCCGGCGAGGGACCAAAAAAAAGCCCCGACCCCTTCCCGGGATCGAGGCTGGCCAATCCTTGGCCCAATCTTGGTGATTGGAGTTAAAGCTCCTGTGCGATGGGGGGGTGAGTCCATTCCCGGGATGTCCTTACCCCGGTGATCCTGCGAAGTCCCTTTCAACTCATCGCAGGTTTATGTTCGGGCATCCCTGAAGGGCGGTAAACCCCCAAAATCGGCCATTTTTGTAGGAATCTTCCACAATCTTTGTAGGCCTGAGCCTACACGGGCGATTTTGGGGATATTGGGCCTGGAAATCGGCCAGGGGGCTGGCCTCCTACATTCGAATGTTACCTCGTAGGAGCCGAGCCTTCTCGGCGATATACCAGCCTCTGGCATCGCTAATCGGCAGCGCCCTGAATCAGGGCGCTCAATTCCCCTGTGCGGCCTTCCATCAGGGCAGTATCTCCCCGGGTCTCCACGTTGAGGCGGATCACCGGTTCGGTGTTGGAACCCCTGAGATTAAAGCGCCAGGTGTCGAATTCCATGCTCAGGCCGTCGGTACGGTCGATGACAGGATGCCGATCGGCATAGGTGACCTCGATGCGGGCGATGGTGTCGGGGACACTCTCGACGCGGAAGTTGATCTCGCCGCTGCAGGGGTAGGCGGCCATGCGGGCGTTGACCAAGTCGGCCAGACTGCGGCCGGTGAGGCTCATCAGTTCGGCAATCAGCAGCCAGGGGATCATGCCGGAATCGCAGTAGGCAAAATCCCTAAAATAGTGGTGGGCGCTCATCTCGCCACCGTAGATGGCGTCCTCGAGACGCATGCGCTCCTTGATGAAGGCGTGGCCTGTCTTGCTCATGACGGGTGTGCCACCGGCGGCGGTCACCTGTTCGATGGTGTTCCAGGTCAGGCGCGGGTCGTGGATGATCTTGCCGCCGGGATACTTGGCCAGCATCACCTCGGCCAGCAGGCCCACCAGGTAATAGCCTTCAATGAAGCGTCCGTCGGCATCAAAGAGAAAGCAGCGGTCGTAGTCGCCGTCCCAGGCGATACCGAGGTCTGCCCCGTGCTCACGCACGGCATCCGCCGTGACACCGCGATTCTCCGGCAACAGCGGGTTGGGGATGCCGTTGGGGAAATGGCCGTCGGGCTCATGATGGATGCGGGTGATGCGAAACGGCAGGTGCTCGACAAGGGCATCGAAGGCTGGACCGGCGGCACCGTTGCCGGCATTGACGACCAGGTGCAGGGGCTGCAGGCGATCCACATCCACCAGCGCCAGTACACGCTTGACGTAACCGTCCACGACATCCAGGGGGGCGTCATGTCCACGGTCGACGGGCGGTGAGAAATTCGCCTCCCGGGCAAGGTGTTCGATATCCCGCAGACCGCTGTCACCGCTCACCGGGATGGCCTCTTCCCGGACCAGCTTCATGCCGTTGTAGTCCATGGGATTGTGGCTGGCGGTGACCATGATGCCGCCGCCCATGTCAGGAAGCGAGGCCGCATGATAGATGATCTCGGTGCCACACAGACCCAGGCTTCGGGTGTTCACGCCCCCGTCGTTGAGTCCCCGTGTGACCGCCTCGGCCAGTTCAGCGCTGGTCAGGCGCATGTCCTGGCCTACGGCCACGGGCCCCTTGGGCTGGATGACCTGGGTGTAGGCCCGGCCGACCCGGTAGGCGAGATCCACGCTGAGTTCGTCCGGGATGCGACCGCGGATGTCGTAGGCCTTGAAGCAGGGCAAGGTGTCAGACATGGACCGCTGCCCACTTAGCAGGCTGTTGAAAAAGCCTGCCAGGAACCCGACCCTTCGGGCGAACCGTAACAGATGGCGGCGCGTGCCTGTTCGCGCGAAAGCCCGAGCTACTATGGGGTTGATGTGCGCGCATTGCTCAGGAACTCCGCGAAGAAGGCGGCGAAGATGCCAAGCATCAGGCCGAGGACCAATGCAATGGCAACATATAATTTCGGCCTGGGTTGAATCGGCTTGACCGTCAGCGTTGGCGCCCTCAAGAGCGAGGTCGGGTAGGATCGCGAGTCCAGCAGACTAAGCTGTACGTTCACCCGCCTATCCTCGAGGTCAGGCAATTGGGTCATGAGCTTGCCGCTTTCCACTGCAAGCACCGAGGCCTGAACCGGATTGATCTCCCTGACTTTATCCATCTCATCCTGAATGACGGCAATCTGGGATTCAAACGCCTGGCTTTGAGCGTTAACAAAATCAAGTCGCGATTTCAAAACTGCAGTGGCCTGGTCGAACCAGCCTTGGTGTTCACTCAGAACCTTCTCGACAACCTCGCTCAGGAAGCGGCTTGCCTCCTGCGAGGTCTCGGCCCTGGCGCTGATGGTGAGGACATGATCTGCATCACGCTTGTTCAAGCTGATTGCTTCCACATAGGGCATTTCACGCCCCCCCTCGGTATCGTCTCCAACCTTATAGGCTTGTAGAAGCCGTTGCACCATTTCATCAGGATTCTCGACAGGACCAATGGACGCCACCTTGCCAATCTGGACAACGCTGCGACTCTCGTAGACCGGTGTGGCCACTAGGCTGTACATGACCGCAGCCAGCACACACAGAACCGTGGCGCCAGCGATCATCCATCTGCGCCGGTTGAGCACCTTCCACAGGTCGATGAGACTGATCTCATCATCTCTGTAATAAGCAGGCCCCGGATATCCGGCCGTCTCTCTACCATCTTGGTGTTGAGGGGCGTTTTGATTCTCACTCATCCGTGTCTTTCTCACTCACAGTATAAAGGGCGCCTCTAAATATTCGTGAGCACGCATCTTGAACACTCAGATTCGCGCTCTCGGCGTTGCAAATCTTAGCAATAGCTCGCTATTGCGTGCTATTTGCGCCTTGATAGCACGAATCTGAGAGTCCAATCTGGCGCACTCAGAATAATTAGAGACGCCTTAAAGTTGATTGCAGGCACTCCCACCTGGGCTTCGAATGCAGGAAATGGCCCATGCGAAGGTCGCCCGGCCGGCCTGGCTCCCACGAGTGTGCACATACCTCAGCACTTGTAGAACTCCCGATACCACTTGACGAAGTTCTCGATGCCCTGCTCCACCGCGGTGTCGGGTTTATAGCCCACATCGTCGATCAGGTCCTGCACATTGGCATAGGTGTCGGGGACATCACCGGGCTGCAGGGGTAGCAGGTTCTTTTCGGCCTTCTTGCCCAGGCAATCCTCCAGCACCTCGATGTAGTGCATCAGTTCCACCGGCTGGTTGTTGCCGATGTTGTAGAGCTGGTAGGGGGCATAGCTGGTGGCGGAATCGGGGGTGTCACCAGACCAGTCGGGGTTCGGGCCGGGCACGCGATCCAGCACACGGATCACACCCTCGACGATGTCGTCCACGTAGGTGAAGTCGCGCCGGTGCTTGCCGTAGTTGAATACGTCGATGGGTTTGCCCTCCAGGATGTTCCTGGTGAACATGAACAAGGCCATGTCCGGGCGACCCCAGGGGCCGTAGACGGTGAAGAAACGCAGGCCTGTGGTGGGCAGCTGGTACAGGGAGCTGTAGGTGTGGGCCATGAGTTCGTTGGCCTTCTTGCTGGCGGCGTAGAGGCTCATGGGGTGGTCCACGTTGTCATGCACCGAGAAGGGCATGGCGGTGTTGGCGCCGTAGACGGAACTGGACGAGGCATAGACCAGGTGCTCGACGCCGTTATGCCGGCAGCCTTCCAGTATGTTGATGAAGCCCACCAGGTTGGTGTCCACGTAGGCGTGGGGGTTTTCGATGGAGTAGCGCACGCCTGCCTGGGCCGCAAGGTTGACCACGCGATCCGGCTTGTGGCTGGCGAAGACCTGTTCCATGGCGGCACGGTCAGCGATGTCAGCGCGCACGTCGGTGAAGGCGGCATGATCCGCAATGCGGGCCAGGCGTGCCTTCTTGAGATTCACATCGTAGTAGTCGTTGAGGTTGTCGATACCGACCACCTCATCGCCGCGCGCCAGCAGGCGCTGGGCCAGGGCATTTCCGATGAATCCGGCGGTGCCGGTGACGAGAACCTTCATGTCGGTATCCTTTGATTGATTGTCTGGAGAGCGCTTCTTCACCCGGGCGAACCGGCTCAGGCGCTACAGGCTCCAGTACACGTGTTTGCCGTTGATGTCATCGGGGGCCAGGGCGGACTTGATATCGATGCAGACGCCGCCCTCCACCATCATGGCTCGTAGGGCATCGGCACCCTGCTCAAGGTAGGGCTTGTGGGGCACGGCCAGGATCAGTCCGTCCAGGTCCTTGAAGGCCTCCAGGGGGCTGAGTTCCAGGTTGTATTCATGCCGGGCCTCGTCGGCATCCGCCATGGCATCGTGGATCAGGGGCTCGATGCCGAACTGACGCAGCTCTTTGATGATGTCGGGCACCCGGGAGTTGCGCAGGTCGGGGACGTTTTCCTTGAAAGTCAGCCCCAGGATGCCCACCCTGCCCCGTTTCACGGGGCGGTCCTGCTCGATGAGCAGCTTCACCAGGCGCTGGGCGATGTAGGCCCCCATGCCGTCGTTGATGCGGCGACCGGCCAGGATCACCTGGGGGTAGTAGCCCACGGACTTGGCCTTGGTGGTGAGGTAGTAGGGATCGACGCCGATGCAGTGCCCACCCACCAGGCCGGGGGTAAAGGGAAGGAAGTTCCACTTGGTGCTGGCGGCGGCGAGCACGTCCTTGGTGCGGATATCCAATCGGTCGAAGATCAGCGCGAGCTCGTTCATGAGCGCGATGTTCAGGTCACGCTGGGTGTTCTCGATCACCTTGGCGGCCTCGGCCACCTTGATGGTGGGGGCGCGATGCACACCGGCGGTGACAATGCGTCCGTAGGCATCGGCCACCCGTTCGAGGGTCTCGGCATCCTCGCCGGAGACCACCTTCACGATACGTCCCAGGGTGTGTTCCTTATCACCCGGATTGATACGCTCGGGGGAGTAGCCCAGCTTGAAGTCCTTGCCCTGCACCAGGCCGGAGACTCGGGCCAGGATCGGGCCGCATATCTCCTCGGTGACGCCGGGGTAGACGGTGGATTCAAACACCACCACGGCACCGGGGGAAAGCACCTTGCCCACGAACTCACAGGCGGAGATCACCGGGCTCAAGTCGGGCTGGCGGTTATCGTCAATGGGGGTGGGGACGGTGACCACGAAGAAGCTCACGTCCTTGAGGTCGCCCGGGTCGGTGCTGTAGCGGATG
>JBHEOJ010000089.1:0-1909 GCA_046260855.1 Thioalkalivibrio sp. | reverse complement strand
CATCCATCCTTTGCTCAGGGCTGCATCATGGGGGCGAACGATAGCCGAAACCAGGTGTGCGGGCAAAGGCCTTGTGGGCTTAGGGTGTATGTTGAAGCTTGGGTCCGGGGACTCGGATCGGGTATTCTCGCCATCGTCGCCCCGATAGCTCAGCTGGATAGAGCGTCCCCCTCCTAAGGGGAAGGTCTCAGGTTCAAATCCTGATCGGGGCACCATTCCCACCACCCGCCTCCAGCCATGCCCGGCTCAGCCGCGCCAGGCGCTCAGCGGCCGACCCGACAGCGGGTGTCCCTGGTAGACATAGACCCAGGCCTGGCTAGGTCGCCGCCGGCCCGGCTGGCGAACCGCCATCAGACGGCGTGTAAATAGGCCCTGTGCCGACGCCCCCGGGTCGCAGCCCTCATAGGCATCCAGCACCGGCCAGCAACGGGACGCAGACCTCAGATGCAGGAGACGGCCGTGGACCCGCTCCCGAGGCTCATGCCCAGGCACCAGCCCGGGATACCACCCCAGCCGATACAGTCGTCCGCAGACCCAGGCCGGGCCCACATCCCAGGCCTGCTGGTGCAGCAGCCGGTTGACCGCCCGATCCGGCGTGTGTCCCATCAGGGTGCCGTAGACAAACAGATAGGTACTCACTCGACGCAATTCCTGGCTATCGACAGTCGCAAGGGCCCCCTCCCCAACCCTCCCCCGCGGTGCGGGAGAGGGGGTTTATGCCCCCTCTCCATCAGGGAGAGGGTTGGGGTGAGGGTGGTTTTCCTTGCCACTAGCCACTTGAGACTAGCCACTGCCCTTATCTGCTTGCACCAAATCGCAGCACCAGGGCATGCAGTTCCTGGGAAAGCGTCACCAGCCGCTGGCTGGCCGACTCGGTGCGACTGGCCACCTCGTTGTTGCTCTCCGCCACATCACGGATGTTGACCACGTTGCGGTTGATCTCCTCGGCCACCGCGCTTTGCTCTTCCACGGCCGTGGCGATCTGAGCGTTCATGTCGTTGATGCGCGTCACCGCTTCGGCGATGCGGTCCAGAGACTGGCCCGCTTCCTCGGCTTGCTCCACACCCTTGCGGGCCTGGTTGCGGCTGGCCTCCATCACCTCCACGGCCTTGTGGGCGCCGGCCTGGAGACGCTCGATCATTTCCTGAATCGTGTGGGTGGATTCCTGGGTCTTACTGGCCAGTGTGCGCACCTCGTCGGCCACTACCGCGAAGCCCCTGCCCTGATCTCCGGCCCGCGCCGCCTCGATGGCGGCGTTCAGGGCCAGCAGGTTGGTCTGTTCGGCGATCCCGCGGATCACGTCGAGGATCTTGCCAATCCCGTCGCTGTCCTGCTCCAGCTTTTCGATGGCGTGGGCGGTCTGCTCCACGTCGTCGGCCAGCTTCTCGATGGCCCGGGCGGTCTCGTGCGCCACTACCTTTCCGGCACGGGCCTCGTTGTCCGCCTGGCGGGCGGATTCGGCGGCCAGCGCGGTGTTGGAGGCCACTTCGTGGACCGTAGCGCTCATCTCGTTCATGGCGGTGGCCACCTGGTCGGTCTCACCCCGCTGACGCTCGATGCCGGAGACGGTCTCATGGACCGTGCTGGAGGTCTCCTGTCCGGCCGCCTCCAGGTCTTCGGCACTGACACTGATACGATCCAGCACCGTGCGCAGCCTCGCTTCCAGAAAATGCAGCGCGACCTCGATCTGGGCCGCCTCGCCGCTGGCGCTGGAATAGACCGCGTCCGTGACCGGGTTGTCCACCACCTTGCGGGCATGGGCGGCGACCCGCAGCAGCGGGGCCAGCAGCCAGTAAGCATAGGCGCAGGAGGCCGCGCCTGCCACGACAAACACCCCGAGGGTGGCCAGGAGCCCGGAGAGACCCTGCCCCGCCAGCAGGGCCAGCAGTAGGATCAGTAACTGTCCAAG
>JBHEOJ010000088.1:0-9320 GCA_046260855.1 Thioalkalivibrio sp. | reverse complement strand
GGCGGTGAGGGCGACCATCATCACCATGGCCCAGACCGGCAGGACGGATAGACCGCCCAGGGCTGTGGCCACGGCATCGGACAGGCCGCTGCTGCCGATGGCCGCCCCCAGGCTCAGGCCGCCACCCACCAGCACCAGCACGCCCCAGGGCAGTTGCCGGGTGGCATCCCAGTGCAGCAGGTTTTCCCCGCGTCCGCCCCCGGCGGGGAGCAGGAACAGGGCCAGGGCACCCAGGATGGCGATGCCCGGGTCGGTCAGGGTGATGCCGGGGGTCATCGCGTCCAGCAGCGGGCGGGCGAGCCAGGCCAGGGCCACGGCGACGAACACCACGGTGACCCGTCGCTCAGGGCCGGCGATGGGGCCCAGGGCCTCCCGCTGTTGCCGGATCAGGGCGCGGATGCCCTGCATGTCCCGTCGGGGCAGGGGATAGACCCAGCGACACAGCACCCACCAGCAGGCGAACAGGAGGATGAGGGCCACCGGCAGGCCCACGGCCATCCACTGGGCAAAGCCGATGCGAAGCCCGTGGTGTTCCGCCAGAAAGCCTGCCAGCAGGGCGTTGGGGGGCGTGCCGATGAGGGTGGCCATGCCGCCGATGTTGGCGGCGAAGGCGATACCCAGCAGCAGGGCGAGGGCGAAGTTGCGGCCCTCCTGCTCGGTGACGCCCTGGTCTTCCAGCAGCACCAGCACCGAGATGCCGATGGGCAGCATGAGCGCCGCCGTGGCGGTGTTGCTGACCCACATGCTCAGGCCTGCTGTGGCGCCCATGAAGCCCGCGATCAGGTGCTCCAGGCGCCGGCCCGCGCCAGCCAGGATCAGCAGGGCGATGCGCCGGTGCAGGTTCCAGCGTTGCAGGGCCAGGGCGATGATAAAGCCGCCCAGGAACAGGAAGATCAGCGGGTTGGCATAGGGGGCTGCGGCGGCATGGATGTCCACCGCCCCCAGCAGGGGCAGCAGGCCCACGGGCAGCAGGGCGGTCACCGGGATGGGGATGGCCTCGGTGACCCACCAGGCGGCCATGAGCAGGGTCAGCGCCGCCACCTGCCAGGCCTCCGAAGACATGTTCCCCGGCGGGTCAGTCAGCACCATGAGCAGGAACAGGCCGGGGCCCAGCACCAGGCCAAAGCGCTGGCGCCAGCGGGAGGTGGAGGGGGCAGGGCTGGCGGCGGGACTGTCGGTCATGGTGTGGACGGAATGAGGGATGCAGGCGCCATTGTGCCGTCCCGTCGCAGCCCAAGTCCAAAGGGCCTCAGCCCGTAGCGCTGACCTTCACGTCCCGGGCCTGTTCGTCCAGCCACCGGGTCATGGTTTTGGCGTCCACCGGCGGGCTGAAACCATGACCCTGGTAGCTGTCGCAGCCTTCCTGGGTCAGGAATGCCAGCTGCTCCGGCGTCTCCACCCCCTCGGCCACCACCTCCAGGCCGAGAGTGCGGGCCATGGCGATGATGGTGGTGGCGATGGCCATGTCGCTGGGGTCCCGGGGGATGTCGGCCACAAAGCTGCGGTCGATCTTCAGGGTGTCGATGGGGAAATGCTTGAGGTTGTTCAGGGATGAGTAACCGGTACCGAAATCGTCGATGGCCAGGCGCACACCCAGGGCATGGAGTTGCTGGAACATGCCAACGGCGATATCGATGTCCTTCATGATGGTACTTTCGGTGAGTTCCAGCTCGATGCATCCCGGATCGATGCCTGTCTCCTGGATCACCATGCGGTATTGCTGCACCAGGTCCTCCTGGCGAAACTGACGCGCCGAGAGGTTGATGGCGATGCGCGGCGGGGCGGAGCAGTTGCCACTGAGCCGGTAGAGGTCTTCGCAGACCTGTTGCATGACCCACAGGCCCAGCCCTTCGATGAGCCCCGTCTCCTCGGCAATGGAGATGAAGTTGGCGGGGGCTTGCAATCCCTTTTCCGGATGATGCCAGCGGATCAACGCCTCGGCGCCCACCACCTGACCACTTTGCAGATCTATCTGGGGTTGATAGAAGACCTCGAATTCCTCCCTGGCCAGGGCCTTGACCAGTTCGTTCTCCAGGATGAGCTGGCGATAGGTCTGTGAGTTGATGTCCTTGGTGTAGAACTGGAAGCTGTTGCGGCCCCGCTGCTTGGCGTCGTACATGGCCGCATCGGCGTTCTTGATCAGGGTGTCGGCGTCGTCGCCATCGTAGGGGAATACGCTGATGCCGACGCTGCTGGTGAGAAACACCTGATGGCCTTCGATGTCGTGCTCCCGGCTGATGACCTCGATCAGGTGCTGTACCACGCGCACCACCAGATCCAGGGACTCGATGTCGTTGATGATGATGCCGAACTCATCACCACCCAGGCGCGAGAGGGTGATGCTGGAGGGTTGCAGGTCATATCGTCGCGTGATCTCGGTGCCAAGGAACACGTTGCGCAGGTCTTCCCCCAGCTGTTTGATGAGCTGATCGCCGGCCTTGTGACCCAGGGAGTCATTCACCCGTTTGAAGTTGTCCAGATCCAGGAGGATCACCGCCAGATGGGTCTCCCGGGAGGCGCGTCGGGCGATGAGCTGTTCCAGGCGGTCCACGAACAGAATGCGGTTGGGCAGGTTGGTGAGCAGGTCGTGGCTGTACTGATGCACCAGTTCCTGGGACTGGCGTTCGGTGATCTTCTTCAGGGTGCGCTGCTGTTCTTCCATCAGGTTGTAAAGCGCGGCACTTTCCAGCGCGTAGGCGCTATTGAAGAGCACGATGGACAGCAGCTTGAGGGCGGATTCCGTAGTGCCGGTGCGTTCCCGCTCAAGTCTCCCGACGAACATGCCCCGGATACGGGCCCGGGTGGAGATGACGTGCAGGATGATGGTGGACTGTCTGTCCCGGGAGGGCAGGCACACGGGATGATTGTGGTTGATGGCCCAGGAGAACATGCCGTTGCGAATGAAGACTTCCACCTCTGCCTCGATGTCGGGTCTGTCTTCCTCGCAGGGGGTGTAGCTCAGGTCAAAGCTGGCCTCGTCGTCGACCAGGTAGTAGCCGATCTGCTGGCAGTCGAGTATCCGGCTGATGCAGTCGTGGGCGTTCTTGAGGATGCTCTGGGGATCGCGATTGTGCTGGGTGTCGCCGAACATCGCGGTCATGGAGGCGAGCACGTCCATGGCATAGCCATGCCAGTGGTTGGTCTGCTCCAGGTATTCGACCCTGCGCCTGAGGAACTCAAGGTCCTGCAGGGTCTGGTCACCGTCTTTGGCCATGGTGGATGGCATGGGCTAGTAACCCAGGAAGACGTCAACGGCCTGCTGATAATGCTGTTCAGTATACGCGATGACCTGTTCCAGATTGGCCTCGGGTATCGACAGGCGATTCCAGGCGACCGGGTCGATGGGTGGAACGAAGCGCTCGCCGCTGCTGCCCATGCGCAAGGCGTTGGCGATACTGTCGGCGACATGCACCACGGCGGCCTCGATAGGGTAGTTGCCGGCCTCTTCGGGATTGTGGTGATAGCGCACCGCCTCGCTGAATACCGGGGGCAGGCGCCAGAACTCAAGCAGTGTGCCGCCCAGGACGGCATGATCGAATCCCAGGTTCTGCTGTTCCACACGGTAAAGCAGGTCGCCGGAGTCGTCACGATGCTTGAGCAGCATCCCGAGCTTCTCCTGGAGGTGAAGGAAGATGATCAGGCGACCCAGGTCATGGAGCAGCCCGCAGACATAGAAACGCTCGACATTGGGTTCCCGGCGGAAGGTGGCAATGGCGCGACTGACCACGGCGCAGGCGATACTGTGGCGCCAGAATTCCTCCATGTTCACCTGCCCCAGGGGGATCTGGTTGAAGAACCGGATCACCGTGGCCGCCAGCACCAGGTCGCGCAGTTGTTGGGTGCCGATGATGCTCACGGCCCGGGACACGGACTGGATCTTGTAGGGAAAGCTGTAGAGGCTGCTGTTGGCCAGACGCAGGATCTGTGCAGTCAGGGCAGGGTCCAGTTCGATGAGCTGGGCCATGGCATTGAAGGAGCTGGCGGGGTCGTTCACCACCTCTTCGATGCGGTGGTACACGTCCGGGAGACTGGCCAGTTGCAGGTGTTCCCTGATCAGATCCTGGCAGATGGCGTTGATCATGGGTGGCCTTTGCGGGACAGGTCCGTGGCCAGGCGCGCGAGGGCAGCCTCATAGAGCACACGATTCACCGGCAAGGTCAGATCACAATGGCTGAACATGTCCTGGGCTCGGGTTTCCGATTGGGCCAGGATATGCGGGGCAATAGGGGGGGCAGAGTTGTGGGAGACCGGGGCGGACTCGCCGTCCGCAGGGGTGTCGTCGGGCTTGGTATCGCTGACACAGACCTCGGTGATGCCCCAGGTCATCAGGATGCGCAGGTGGCGGTCCTTGAGTGGCATTCCGGATGGCATCAACAGGCGCCCGGTGCGGTCGTGAACATCTTCAGCCAAGACCTGCCCTGGTACCAGGTTAACTGTAGGTAGTTTCTGGTTATTGTTCATAAGCCCATGAATTGACAGCCCCGCGCATAAACTACCTGTTGCGTCTTTCGGCTGCAAGGATTTCGTCGCTGCCGCCTTGGCAGCGACGAAATCGGGCTTGTTACGGGTTTAACCCACCCGTTGGCAGTGGCCAGAGGGCGGGCCATGCCCGCCGGCGCTGTATGTGACGTTAACAGGCGGCCACATGGGCTGCCCTATACAGTCGCAACTGGCCGATGGTCGGCCTAGGTGCAATGGTGCAATGTTCGGGTTAACCCACCAGTTGGCGCAGCACATAGGGCAGGATGCCCCCGTGGCGGAAATAATCCACCTCCTGGGGGGTGTCCAGGCGCACCCGGGCCTTGAAGGACACCGTCTCGCCGTTGTCCCGGGTCGCCTTGACGGTGACTTCCTTGGCATCGCCGTCACCCATGCCGGTGATGTCGATCAACTCCCGGCCGGTGAGTCCCAGGGACTGGGCATTCTGACCGTCTACGAAGGTCAGCGGCAGTACACCCATGCCCACCAGGTTGGAGCGGTGGATACGTTCGAAGCTTTCCACGATCACCGCACGCACACCCAGCAGGCGTGAACCCTTGGCGGCCCAGTCGCGGGAGGAGCCGGAGCCGTATTCGGTGCCGGCGATGACCACCAGGGGGGTGGCCTCTTCCTTGTACTTCATGGCGGCATCGTAGATGGGCATTTGTTCGCCATCGGGCATGTGCTGGGTCACGCCGCCTTCGGTGCCCGGTGCCAGCAGGTTGCGCAGGCGCACGTTGGCGAAGGTGCCGCGCATCATGACCTCGTGGTTGCCGCGACGGGCACCATAAGAGTTGAAGTCCGCGGGCTTCACGCCGTGTTCGGTCAGGTACTTGCCCGCCGGGCTGTCCGCCTTGATGTTGCCGGCCGGGGAGATGTGGTCGGTGGTGACGCTGTCCCCCAGCAGGGCCAGCACCCGGGCGCCGCTGATGTCGGATACTGGATCGGGGGTCATGCCCATGCCCTCGAAGTAGGGCGGGTTGCGCACGTAGGTGGAATCATCCTGCCAGGCGAAGCGCTGGCCGCTGGGGGCCTGCAGGCTACTCCAGCGGTTTTCGCCCTGGAATACGTCCTCGTAGGCGGCGCGGAACTTGGCGGCATCCACGTTCTGGCTCACCACGGTGCGGATTTCCTCCTGGGTGGGCCAGATGTCACGCAGGTACACGGGCTTGCCGTTTTTGTCCTCGCCAAGGGGCTGGTTGTAGATGTCGATGTTCATGCGCCCGGCGATGGCGTAGGCCACCACCAGGGGTGGGGAGGCCAGGTAGTTCATGCGGATCTCCGAGTGGATACGTCCCTCGAAGTTGCGGTTGCCGGAGAGCACGGAACTGACGATCAGGTCGTCCTTGAGGATGGCCTCGCTGATGGGCTCGGGCAGGGGGCCGGAGTTGCCGATGCAAGTGGTACAGCCGTAGCCCACCACGTGAAAGCCCATGGCCTCCAGGTCGTTGAGCAAACCGGACTGGGTGAGATACTCGGTAACCACCCGGGAGCCGGGGGCCAGTGAGGTCTTCACCCAGGGCTTGACCGTCAGGCCAAGCTC
Source organism: Thioalkalivibrio sp. (assembly GCA_046260855.1). Lineage (GTDB taxonomy): Bacteria > Pseudomonadota > Gammaproteobacteria > Ectothiorhodospirales > Ectothiorhodospiraceae > Thioalkalivibrio_A. Next base: position 3,298 of record JBHEOJ010000088.1, on the reverse strand, counting down.
CCGGGCCTTGCGGGCCACGAGGCCAGCACCGAGCATCACCGAGGGGTTGGAGGTGTTGGTACAGGAGGTGATGGCCGCGATCACCACGGCACCGTGGTCAAGATGGAATTCGTGGCCGTTCATCATCACCTTGTGATGGGGCGGTTCGTCGTCCGCCTGCTGTTCCACGCCCACGGCGGTATGACCGCCTTCCGTCTCGAAACGCTCCGCCTCGGCGGGGGCCGCGGCGGCCGGCTTGCGCTCGTCCAGCATGGTCTTGATGACGTTTTCTACCACCTGTCCCGCCTCGCTCAGGCGGATACGATCCTGGGGCCGTTTGGGGCCGGCCAGAGAGGGTTCCACAGTGGCCAGATCCAGTTCCAGGATGCTGGTGTAGCGGGCTTCCTTGTCGCCTTCCAGTCGGAACATGCCCTGTTCGCGGGCATAGGCCTCCACCAGGGCGATCTGGTGGGCGTCGCGCCCTGACAGGCGCAGGTAGGTTAGGGTCTCTTCGTCGATGGGGAAGATGCCGCAGGTGGCGCCGTACTCGGGGGCCATGTTGGCGATGGTGGCCCGGTCCGCCAGGGGCAGATGCGCCAGGCCGTCGCCGAAGAATTCAACAAACTTGCCCACCACGCCGTGTTTGCGCAGTTGTTCGACGATCATCAGCACCAGGTCGGTGGCGGTGGCCCCCTCGGCCAGGTTGCCCACCAGACGGAAACCCACTACCTGAGGCAGGAGCATGGAGATGGGCTGGCCCAGCATGGCGGCCTCGGCCTCGATGCCGCCCACGCCCCAACCCAGCACGCCCAGGCCATTGATCATGGTGGTGTGGGAATCAGTGCCCACCAGGGTGTCCGGGTAGGCCATCACACTGCCGTCGGTCTGGGTCTGGGCGAACACGGTACGGGCCAGGTATTCCAGATTCACCTGGTGCACGATGCCGGTGTCCGGCGGCACCACGGCAAAGTTGGAAAACGCCTGCTGCCCCCACTTGAGGAAGCTGTAGCGCTCCCGGTTGCGGGAATATTCCAGCTCGGCATTGAGGTTGATAGAATTCGGCGTGCCGTAGCTGTCCACCTGCACCGAGTGGTCGATGACCAGTTCCGCCGGTTGCAGGGGATTGACCTTCGTGGGATCACCCCCCAGGGCCTCCACGGCGTCGCGCATGGCGGCCAGGTCCACTACCGCAGGCACGCCGGTGAAATCCTGGAGCAATACACGGGCGGGGCGGTAGGCGATCTCCTGGGAAGGGGCTGCCTTGGGATCCCAGTCCAGCAGGGCCTGGATGTCCGCACGGGTGACGGTCTTGCCGTCCTCATGGCGCAGCAGGTTCTCCAGCAGGATCTTCAGGGAGAAGGGCAGGGTCTCGGCGCCGGGCAGATCACGCAGGCGGTGAATGGTGTAGGTCTTGTCCTCGACGCCGAGGGTGGTGCGGGTCTTGAAGCTATCGGTCATGGAGGGGTCCCCGTGGTGAGAATTTGGATGTGTGTGAGATTTTAGTGGGCCAGCAGGGCGCGCGCTTCGCGCAACAGCCCGCTGCGGGAAAATAGCAATCGCCAGCGGGAGCCGCCCGCCTGGCGCCACAGCACCGCGGAGCGGATACCCGCCAGCAGCAGGGTACGGATGCGCGCGGCGTTGTCGCCGTTGGACAGGTGCGCCTGCTCACCCTGAACGATGATGCGTGGGCCCAATTGGCTGATGGTGTCCTGGTAGGTCTGGGCCAGGGCGGCGATGACGCTTTCGTGGGCCGGGTCGTCGAAATACTCCCGCTGGCGCTCGGCGGCCTGGATCCCGTCCCGTATCGCCTGGACCATGTCCGGGTGCTTCATAAGCCTGCGTTCCAGGTGCAGCAGTCCGATCACGTAGCGGGTCAGTTCCATGTCGCCGCCGCGCCCGCCGGCCTCCAGTTGGTTGGCCATGGCCTGCATACCCCGGCGCAGGCGGTGAATGTTGCCGTAGACCCCGTCGATGTCAGTGGCCTCGAAGCTGAACAGGCTCGATACCAGCGTGTTGAATTCGTCGCTGTCGCAGCGTCCGTGCCAGGCCACGTCCTTGACCAGTGAGGCCGCCTGGAACAGGGCGGCCAGGGCGATGACGCGATTACGTTGAGTGGATTCCACGAACGGGCGGACCTTAATCTTGGGGTTGGAGGCAATGGCTGCGCGCAGAGGGGTCGCCACCGGCCAGCACCTTATCAATATACCGTGAATCGGGTGTCTGTATGAATGGCCTGCCCTGACTGTCTGCCTCTGTGCGGTGCACCACAGGGTGCTCAAAGGCGTGAGATCAGGCGCTCACATTGTAGCCATGCCATTTCCCGTTCCATGGTCTTTATTCGAGACCTTCGTGTGCTTCGTGGTGAAAAATCAGGACTCACCGCGGCACAAGGCTCAGGGATTGAAACGGGAGACGATAATGCCGCCGCCCAGGCAACGGTCCGTCTGATAGAAGACCACGGACTGGCCCGGAGCGATGGCCCGCTGGGCTGCGTCGAAGACGACCCGTACCCGTCCGGCAGGCAGGGGCTCGACCCGACAGTCCTGTAATGCCTGGCGATGGCGGATGCGCGCCCGGCAGGGGATCGGTGCCCCGGGGGCCTGCCCGGACACCCAGTGCAGGTCCTGGGCCTCCAGGGCGCGATGCTGCATCAGCGGGTGATCATGGCCCTGGGCCACGATCAGACGGTTGCCTGCCATGTCCTTGTCCACGACATACCAGGGGGCCTCATCGGCATCATGAACCCCGCCGATCCCCAGGCCCTGGCGCTGGCCTGGGGTGTAGTACATGAGTCCCTGATGTTCCCCAAGGACCACGCCCTGCGGGTCCACGATCTCCCCGGGCCGGGCGGGCAGGTAGTTCATCAGGAAGTCCTTGAAGCGCCGCTCGCCGATGAAGCAGATGCCCGTGCTGTCCTTCTTGGCGAACACGGGCAGGCCGTGTTCCCGGGCCAGTTCCCGCACTCGCGGTTTTTCCAGTTCGCCCACGGGAAACAGGCTCTTCGAGAGATGTTCCTGGCCCAGGGTATAGAGAAAGTAGGTTTGGTCCTTGTTGGCGTCCCGGCCTGCCAGCAGGGTGTGCTGATCCCCGTCACGGCCGATGCGGGCATAGTGGCCGGTGGCGATGGCGTCCGCGCCCAGCTTGCGTGCGTAGTCCAGAAAGGCCCGGAACTTGATCTCCTTGTTGCACAGGATGTCCGGGTTGGGGGTGCGTCCGGCCTGGTATTCGTCCAGGAAGTGACGGAACACCCGATGCCAGTAGTCGGCGGAGAAATTCACCTTGTGCAGGGGGATCTCCAGCAGCTCGCACACCGCCTGGG
>JBHEOJ010000087.1:0-9363 GCA_046260855.1 Thioalkalivibrio sp. | reverse complement strand
GATGGTTCAGTGATTATCCCATGCAGCGGGACTTAATCAGAGATTCCTTAGTAAGCGCCCCATCGTTCCTGCAACATCTCGCGATTCATTCTGAGCCACAGCAAGGCGATGAGGGTCATCGCGTTGTCCACCACGCCGCTGTCCATGAGCGCGAAGGCCTCCTGCGCATCCATCACATGCACGCGGATGTCCTCACCCTCGTGTTCCAACCCGTGCACGCCGCCGATACCGTCACTGTCGGCCTCCCCAACGAACAGGGACACACGCTCGGAGGCGCCACCGGGTGTTGAGTGATACTCGTAGAGACGCATCAGTTCACCCAGCTGGCAACCCGCCTCTTCCACCGCCTCGCGACGGACCACGTCCTCGGCCCGTTCGCCGGGCTCGATCATGCCGGCCACGGTCTCCATGAGCCAGGGGCCCCGCTCGGACTCCAGGGCGCCGACACGGAACTGCTCGATCAGCATCACACGATCCCGTTTTGCATCGTAGGGCAGCACCGCCGCCGCGTGGCCCCGTTCCAGCAGTTCGCGCGTCACCTCCAGGGGTGGACCGCCCTGAAAGCGGCTGTGGCTCAAGCGCAGGCTACGGATGCGAAAGAAGCCTTCATAGGCGAGGCGATCTTCGAGGATTTCCCATTTCATGAGGACACCAGAGATAAGTGGGCAGAGACAGAATATAAGCGCAGGTCCATGACGTATACGCCCGTTTCCGGGGTACCGTATACTGCGACCATGAACGACTTGATGAGTGTACTGCGGGAACTGATCGGCCGGCAGACCGTGGTGGACGGGGTTCACTGCCAGGTGATCGAGATCCTGGAAAACGGGCCCTGCGTGGTGGTCTGCGAGACCCTCGGCTCCGAGATCCAGTCCAACCAGTACGGTGATCCCCAGCGCCGTGTCCCCCGCACCCACACCCTGCCGCTCAAAAGCCAGATCGAAGAAGATCTGCACCCGGTGGTACGCAGCCTCGCCGGCGAAGACCTGACACGCAGGCTTCGTTCTCTGCTCTGAGCGCCACTCATCCTTGAAAGTCAGAAGACTTCAACGCGAAGACGCAAAGGGCGCGAAGGTTTTTTATCAAAATATTTTTCTTCGCGTCTTTGCGTCTTCGCGTTGAAGTCTTCTGACTTTCCCTCTCAGCCGCGCAACAGTTCTTCCACGCGCGCCACGTCGCCGCTCACGTCCACTCCCTGACCGGGCACTTCGCTGGCTACGGGGCACTGGATGCGTGCGCCGGCGTGCAGGGCGCGCAGCTGTTCCAGGCGTTCGGTGATTTCCAGGGCGCAGGGGGTCATGGAGGCGAAGGCCTTGAGGAATCCCACCCGGTAGGCATAGAGGCCGATGTGGCGGTGACAATCCGCCAGGCTGCGCTCTTCGGGACGGGCGGCGTCACGATCCCAGGGAATGGGGGCACGGCTGAAGTACAGAGCGAAACCCTGCACGTCACGCACCACCTTCACCACGTTGGGGTCCAGCATCTGCGCCACGGAGGTGATGGGGGTGCACAGGGTGGCCATGGCGGCCTGGGGATGACGCTCCAGGGCGTCGGCCACCTGGCTCAGGATGGCCGGCGGGGTAAGGGGTTCATCGCCCTGGAGATTGACCACGATGTCATCGTCGAACCAGCCCATCTGGTCGGCCACCTCGGCCAAGCGGTCGCTGCCGGATTCGTGATGTCTGGCAGTCATGCACACCCGGGCGCCGAAGGCCTCGGCGGCCTCACGGATACGCGGATCGTCGGTGGCGATGACCACCTCCCCTGCCCCACTCTCCAGTGCCCGTTCGTGCACGTGCTGGATCATGGGCCTGCCTGCCAGCATGAGCAGGGGCTTGCCGGGAAGCCGATTGGAGGCGTAACGGGCCGGGATGGCGACCTTGAAGGACATGGGCTGTTACCAGGGTGGGATTGACGATGCATGTGGAGCCCAGCCCCCTAGGCGATCCTGCGCGAAGGCATTTCGCCCAGGAGGCTGGGCTCCTACGGGGTCACTTGTCCTTCCACTGATCCAGTTCCTCGTCGTTGAGCACCCGGGCCTCGTCCTCCAGCATCACCGGGATACCATCGCGAATGGGATAGGCCAGCCGGGCGCTGCGGGAGATCAGTTCCTCGCGGGCCTTGTCGTAGATGAGCGGGCCCTTGGTGACGGGGCAGACGAGGATGTCGAGCAGACGCTTGTCCATGGAATTACCTCAGACGTTGTAGTTGTGAAACCGCTTGCACGGTGGAAAGGATTGCCGGACCCAGGGTCGGGTCTGGGCTCGCGCTGACGGGCACGAACCAATGGCGATCATCCGCGATGGCCCCGCATTTTACGGCATCCTTCTCGGTCATCAGAACTGGCAGACTGTCCGTGAAGCGAATGTCTTGCGCAGTAAAGGGGTGGTGATCGGCAAAGGGATGGCGGTCGAGCCGCAGGCCGGCGGCCTCCAGCATGGTGAAGAATCGCTCGGGATGACCAATGCCCGCCAGGGCATGGACCGCCTTGCCCGTCAGGGCATGCAGGGGCTGGACCTGGGCAGGATCCATGACCTTCATCACCACGGTGGGGGTCAGTGCCATAACATGTTCTCCGGGCCGTCCCTTGCCGGTGGCCACCACGAAGTCTGCATCCCTGAGCCGATCGACGCTTTCGCGCAGGGGACCGGCGGGCAGACACAGGCCGTTGCCGAAGCGACGTGCTCCATCCACCATGATGATCTCCATGTCCCGGGCCAGGGCGTAATGCTGCAGGCCGTCGTCGGCCACCACCACGTCGCAGCCCAGGGCCTTCACCAGCAGGCGTGCGCCACGGGCCCGCTTGCGGTCCACGATGACGGGACAGCCGCTGCGCGCCGCAATGAGCACCGGCTCGTCTCCCACCCGGGCGGGATCGCTTTCGGCGGTGACCCGTTCCGGCACGCGATGATCGCGCTGGCCCCCGTGACCGCGGCTCACCACGCCAGGTCGAAAACCGTGGCTGGCCAGATAACGGCACAGCCAGATCACCATGGGGGTCTTGCCGCTGCCGCCCACGGTAAGGTTGCCCACCACGATGACGGCCTTGGCCGGCGCACGGCGGATGGGCAGCAGACCATAGATCAGGCGGCGCAGGCGCATCAGGGCGCAGTAGATCAGGGAGACGGGGAACAGGGCCAGGGCAACCGGGTTGCGGCTATCCCAGTAGGCATCCAGGCGCTTCACCAGTCGAACACCCGTTGCAGCAATTCGGCCATCACGGACTCCACGCCCCTGCGCTCCTCCCAGAACCGGCGCCGCCCCGCATCGCCGTCCCGACGTGCGCCAAGGGTGTCCAGGGCATACCCGGCCCAGCGCTCCAGGATGGTGGCGGGCTCCTCGCAGCGGACCAGGTCGTGGGCGGCGGGCAGGACAGCCAAATCCCTGCCCGCACTCAAGGGGCGGCCACCGGCCAGGCCCTGCCAGAACACGGCCCGGTCGGCGCGCTCCAGATGTCCCGCGGTGCAGGCCGTGGCCACCGCCGCCAGCCAGCGGTGATCGTCCACCCACATCACCCCGCCCTCGGGCAGCGCACTGCGATCCCAGGCGCTGATGCGCCGGGCGGGCACCTGGCCGCCGGGATCGTCCGCCAGGGAGACGAACAGGCGATCCGCCCGGAACCGCCCATCCTGCCGCCAGGCCTCGACCCAGGCACCCACCTCGCTCGCTGGACCGTGCCACCACCACAAACGCCCGGTTTCGGCGGCACCACTGAGGGCCCGCAGGGTGACGTCCGCCTGGGCCTCTGCCAACAGGCTGAGGGGATCGGCCGGCGGGGCCAGGTAGGCGGCCTGACCGGAAACCTCCCAGGCCTGGTGCTGAAGAGTATCCGCCGGGTAGGCCGCCTCGGCAGGGAACGGCCAGGGCTGCGTATTGAATGCCAGGCAGTGCACGCCCCGCTCATGGGCCGCGCGCAGCAGGTTGGCATGCGCCGGGGTATCCACCAGGATCAGGGCAAAGGGCTCCAGACGCTCGAGTACGCGCTTCACGGCGCCGGGGCGGTCCGAGGGGCCATAGCCCACGCCGGTGGCGCGCAGGCCCACGAGCCTGGGTTGCAGAATGAGCGGATCGTCCAGCTCGAAGGTGAACACCAGACGCAGATCGTGGCGTTTCTGGCGAATGGCGCCCAGCAGCTCCAGACCCAGGCGCAGGGACTCGGGGGTATTGCCCGCCTTGATCCACAGGAGCCTGCCCCGACCCTCGGGCGCACGCAGGTAGCCCTGGCGGGCATTGGCCCTGGCATGTTCGCCGCTCAGGCGGTCGCGCAGATTTGCCTGCCAGACCGGCCAGAACCCGGGACCCCAGGCCTGGCTGCCCGGGACGCTACTCGACACTGTCGCTCTCGAACTGCAGACGATGCAGGCGGGCATAGATGCCGTTCTGGGCCAGCAACTCATCGTGGCGGCCGGTCTCGGCGATCTCTCCATCCTGCATCACCACGATGCGGTCCGCCCGCTCGATGGTGGACAGGCGATGGGCGATCACCAGGGTGGTCCGGTTGCGGATGAGATTCTCCAGGGCCGCCTGGATGTGACGCTCGGCCTCGGTATCCAGGGCCGAGGTGGCCTCGTCCAGGATCAGTATGGGGGCATCCTTGAGCAGGGCACGGGCGATGGCCAGGCGCTGACGCTGGCCACCGGAGAGCATCACCCCGTTGTCCCCCACCGGGGTCTCCAGGCCCTGGGGCAGACGACGGATGAACTCCATGGCGTGGGCCGCCTCGGCGGCACGCACGATGTCCTCCTCGCTCACATCACCCAGGCTGCCGTAGGCGATGTTGCGGCCGATGGTGTCGTTGAACAGGGTCACGTGCTGGCCCACATAGGCCACCTGGTTGCGCAGATCGGCGAGCCGGTACTGGTTGACGTTGGCGCCATCCAGCAGCACCTCGCCGGCCTGGGGGTCGTAGAAGCGCGGCAGCATGTTCACCAGGGTGGTCTTGCCGCTGCCGGAACGGCCGACCAGGGCCACGGTCTCCCCCGGGCGGATGTGCAGATGGATGTCGCGCAACACGTCGCCCTTGCCTTCTTCATAGGCGAAGCGCACACCTTTGAACTGGATGTCACCCCGGGCGCGTTCAATGCGCATCTGCCCCTGGTCCCGTTCCAGTTGGGCATCCAGCAGGGCAAAGATGCTCTGGCCCGCGGCAATGCCCTTTTGCAGGATGGCATTGACGTTGGTCAGCCGACGGATGGGGGTGAGCAGGAGCAACATCGCCGTGATGAAGGAAATGAAGGTGCCCACCGTGATGTTGTCCATGATCGGTTCCAGCGTTGCCAGCCAGACGATCAGCGCCAGGGCGACGGCCACGAAGAACTGCACCAGGGGCATGTGGATGGAATGGGTCAGCACCATCTTCATGTGCAGGCGGCGGTTGTTCTCGTTGATGGCCTCGAAGCGCTGGCGCTCGTAGTCTTCGCCACCGAAGATCTTGACCACGCGATTGCCCTCGATCACCTCCTGGGTCACCTGGGTCACGTCGCCCATGTTGTGCTGGATGCGGTGACTGATGCGCCGGAAACGACGCGTCACCTGGCTGACCAGGATGCCCACCAGGGGCGCGATGATCATCACCACCAGGGTGAGCATCCAGTTCAGGTAGAACATCCATGCCAGTAGGCCCAGCACGGTGAGGGTGTCACGGATGAGGATGGAGATGCTGTCGGTGGCGGCAGCCGCCACCTGTTCGACGTTGTAGGAAAGACGGGAGATCAGCTGGCCGGAGGAAGCGCTGTCGTAATAGCGCACCGGCATACCCAGCAGATGGTTGAACAGGTGAGTGCGCACTTCCTTGACCACCCTGCGGCCCACATATTTCATGGAGTAGTTGGCCACGAACTCGGCGATGCCCCGGGCGGCGAAGATGCCCAGCAGGGCCAGGGGCACCCACTTCATGGCACCGGGGTCCCGAGCCACGAAGCTTTCGTCCATGAGGGGGCGCATGAGTGCCGCGAAGCCGGTCTCCGTGGCGGCCACCACGATCATGGTCACCACGGACAGGGCCAGCCAGGGCCAGTGGGCAAAGGAATAACCCAGGAGACGGCGATAGACCTCGCCGCCTGTGTAGTGTTCCGGTTCCCGATTCATGGATCAGTTGTCGTCGCGTGACTGGGTGGTGGCGATGGACAGTCGAGAGAGCCCCAGGCGGGAGGCCACATCCATGGCGGTGACTACGGACTGGTGCGGCGTTTTGGCATCGGCACGGATCACCAGCGGACGGGAGGTATCACCCGCGCTGGCCTGGTCCAGGGCCGTGCGCAGGGTCTCGGCACGGGTGTTGACCAGCTCCTGGCCGTTGATGAAGTAGCGGCCCTGCTCGTCGATTGCCAGGTCGATCACCTCCTGGCGTTGCGCCTGCTCGGTGGTCTCTGCACCGGGCAGGTCGATATTGAGCTCTGCGTGACGCTCGAAGGTGGTGGAGACCATGAAGAAGATGAGCATCAAAAAGACCACGTCAATCAACGGGGTCAGGTTGATGTCCACCTGCTCGGGCTGACGGGTGCGGAAATTCAACTGCGTGTCACCTCGCGCTCGCCGTGAATCACTTCCACCAGTTTAATGGACTCCATCTCCATCTCCAGCACCAGCTCGTCCACGCGGCCGCGGAAATATCGATGGAAGATCAGGGAGGGTACCGCCACGGAGATGCCCGCCGCCGTGGTTATCAGGGCCTGGGAGATGCCGCCGGCCAGTTCGCCGGGGCTGCCAACGCCCACATCGGTGATGACGGAAAACACCTGGATCATGCCCACCACGGTGCCCAGCAGGCCCAGCAACGGGGTGATGACGGCGATGGTCCCCAGGCTGTTGAGGAAGCGCTCCAGGTCATGGGCCACGTGGCGGCCGGTCTCCTCGATGGACTCCTTCATGACGTCCCGGGAGTGCTCCATGTTGATGAGTCCGGCGGCAAGCACCCGGCCCAGAGGGGAGCCGTCGCGCAACTCCCGCAGACGCTCATCGGTGAGCTGACCCGCCTGGAGTAACTGCCAGATCTGCACCACCAGCTGACGGGGGTTCACCCGGCGCGGCTGCAGACTCCAGAAACGTTCCACCACGATGGCCAGTGCGACCACGGAACAGGCGATGATGGGGAGCATGAGCCAGCCCCCGGCCTTGACCAGTTCGAACACGGTATCGACTACCTCTCAGACAATGGGTGGAGTCCGGGCGCGCCCCGGCGTGGGCCATGATACTTGATTTGCGCCGAAGCCCGGAAGGCGGGGTCCCCGAGTGAGAACCCGGTTCGACAACCATGACGGAGAAATCCCGCTGCGTTACCTCTATCCCGTGGTCAGCGCCGGGATCAGTGGCCATGCCAGTAACGCCGGGCCTCAAGACGCCAGCCCGGCGGGCTGTGCAGGGCCTCGCCGGGCAGCAGGTCTACCCGAATGGCCCCCTCAGCCGCCGTCTCCCGCAGGGGGATGCCTCGTTGGGCCAGGCGTTCCCGGGCCTCGTCATGGGGGTGCCCGAAGCGGCTCTGAAAACCCGCCGCGACCAGGGCCAGTCGGGGTGACACCACCTCCAGGAATGGACCGCTGGACCCCTGGCGGGCGCCATGGTGGGGCAACACCAGCACCTCGCTTTGAAGGCCCTCACGGTCGTAGGCCAGCAGCACCGCCTCCCCCAGCCCCTCCACATCCCCGGTCAACAGCACGCGTCCGCCAGGCCCGGACACCTGCAACACACAGGATGAGATGTTGTCATCACCCCAAAAGGGTGGCGGGTGCAGGATACGAAATTCCACACCGTCCCACTGCCACTGCTGTCCTCGCTCGCAGGCCATGGCTTCATGGCCGAACCCCTGCGCATCGGGACTCTTGGCCCAACGTCCCTGGACGGCACTCACTGTCATCTGCGCCAGCAGGCTTCGGGCGCCGCCCGCATGGTCATTGTCCCCGTGGCTGATCACCAGCCGATCCACGCGACCCACCCCATGCTGGCGCAGAAAAGGCAGCACCACCGCCTCGCCCGTATCAAAGCCCGAGGGAAAGCGCGGTCCGGTGTCGTAGACCAGCACGTGATGACGGGTCTGCACCACGGCGGCCAGACCCTGGCCCACATCCAGCAGGGTGAGCCGGAATCCGCCCTCGGGCAGATCCGGCGCCTGGGGCCAGAACAGGGGCAGGCACAGCACCGGCGCAAGGGCCCGGCCAGGCAAGCCCCGGGGTAGCAGCCACAGGGCGATGCCCAGGGCCGCCAGGGCGAGCGTCCATCCGGGGCGCACTGCATACCAGCGGGCGAAAGGCAATGCCGCCAGCCAGTCAAGCCACGGCCAGATCAGCCCCATGAGCCCGTCCGCCAGGCCGGCCAGGACCAGGCCCGTGGCCGGATGCACCACTTGCATGGCGGCAGAAAACAGGGTTAGCGGGACCACCAGAAAGCCCACCCAGGGCACCGCCAGCAGATTGGCCAGGGGGGCCACCAGGGAGGTGTGGTTGAAATGGGCAAGCAGCAAGGGGCTCAGACCCAGCGCCACGACCACCTGGACGCGCACAAGGGCGCGCCAGCCCGTGGGTGGTCTCAGGCGACCCGTGACCGAGAGCAGGATCACGGCCACGGCCCCGAAGGACAGCCAGAACCCCGCCGCCAGCAGTGACAGGGGATCCCAGAGCAACACCGCCAGCAAGGCCAGAGACAGCACCCGCCAGGGTTGACCGTTACGCCCCAGCCACAGGGCCAGCATCACCACGCAGAGCATCACCAACGCCCGCTGGGTGGGAATGGAGAAACCCGCCATGGCCGCATAGAGCGCGCCGGTGACCACCGCCGCCAAGGCGCCGGCCCGCTGGGCGGGCAGCCACAGGGCCATACGGGCCACCCGTCGCCACAGGCCGTTGACCAGTAGATAACCGAGGCCTGCCATGAGGCCGATATGTAGTCCCGAGATGGCCATCAGATGATTGGTGCCCGTAGCCAGGAACACATCCCAGTGTTCATCGGGGATGTGGGCCCGATGGCCCACGGCCAGGGCCATGAGCACACCCTCGAAACGAAGCCGCCGTGCATCCTCCCCTGACATACCCTCGACGATGCGCTGGCGCAACCGGTCTACACTGCCCGTTGCTCCCTGGGCCTGCGCGATCCTGTGGTTGCTGTCTCCCGGGCGGACCGTGGCCACCGCCCAGACACCCTGCTGACGCAACCAGCCCTCGTAATCAAAGCCCCCCGGGTTCATGAAGCCCCGGGGTGCACGCAGTCGCAGGGACAGACGCCAGACCTCCCCCGGGCGCAGTTCTGGCGCCTGTCCGTACCAGCTCACCCGCAGACGCTTGCGGATGTCATCGTCGGCATCGTGAAATTCAAACAGGAAACGGGTCGCGTCCCCAGAGGTCAGCGGCAGAGAAACGATGCGTCCCTCGATGA
>JBHEOJ010000086.1:9078-9403 GCA_046260855.1 Thioalkalivibrio sp. | reverse complement strand
AAGTCTTTTGCCTTTCCTTGCTACTAGCCATCAGCCACTCGCCACTGTATTCAAATGCCAGCATTTGAATACACCGCACTCAACCCCACTGGACGGGAGGTCCGGGGTGTGCTCGAGGGCGACACGCCGCGCCAGATACGCCAACAGCTGCGCGAGGGTGGACTGACGCCGCTGGAGGTAGAGGAGGTCAAGAGCCGGGAAGGACGGCGCAGCCGCATGCCGGGGCTCGCCCGTGGCATCGGCGCCATGGACCTGGCTCTGCTCACCCGCCAGCTGGCTACCCTGGTGCGTTCAGGTCTGCCCATCGAGGAATCCCTGGGCACCG
>JBHEOJ010000086.1:0-9068 GCA_046260855.1 Thioalkalivibrio sp. | reverse complement strand
CCGTGGCCCTGCTGACCTACGTGGTGCCGGAGGTGGTGCAGGTCTTCCAGGGTATCGGACAGGAGCTGCCCTGGCTAACCCGCACACTGATCGCTGTGAGTGATGGTCTGCGCGAATATGGCGTGTTGATCCTGATCGCCCTGGTGCTGGCGGGCGTCGGCTGGGGCTGGCTCATGAAACGTCCCGGTCCCAAGGCTGGCTGGCATCGTGTGCTGTTGCGCTTGCCCCTGGCCGGGCGCATGGTCCGGGGCATGAACACGGCCCGCTTTGCCCGAACCCTGTCCATCCTCTCCGCCAGCGGTGTCTCCGTGCTGGAGGCCCTGCGCATCTCCGCCCAGGTGGTGGCCAGTCTGCCCATGCGTGCCGCCATCGAGACCGTGGCCCAGCGGGTGCGCGAAGGTTCCGGCATCGGCAACGCCCTGGAGCGCACCGGCTACTTCCCCCCCATCACCGTGCATCTGATCAAGAGCGGCGAGTCCAGCGGCAGTCTGGACAGCATGCTGGAGCGCGCGGCGGTGAACCAGGAGCGGGAACTGGAGGCGCGCATCGGCATGATCATGGGCATCCTGGAGCCGGTGCTGATCCTGGCCATGGGCCTGATCGTGCTGGTGATCGTGCTGGCCATCCTGCTGCCCATCTTCGAACTCAACCAGCTGGTGAACTGAATGATGATGAGCAGACGTCGCCTGCTGTTCGGGGGTCTTGCAGCCCTGTGGCTCACGGGCTGCAAGCTCAACGGGGAACCGGTCCGGGAGGCGGCGGGGGTCCTGCGTCTCATCGTGGCGCCTGTCCCGGAGGCAGGGCTGGACCCCGGCTCGTCCGAGGGTCTGGACCATCTGTCCCGAACGGCTGGAACGATGCTGGTCTATGTGCGTCCAATGAGCGGTGGAGGGCATGTGCTGGTCACTGCCGAACCGGTGACTGCGTCACAGGTGGAAACCATCCTCCAGCGGTTGGCGGCCGATCCCGCCATCGCGTACGTGGAGGAAGACCGCCGCGTGACGCACCAGTCTCCGGATTAGGTCCATGAAACAACACCGAAAGACCCTGGGCATCGCCGCCCTGGCATTCGCCTGCCTGTGCATCACCACGGCCCAGGCCACCCCCACCGACCGGATCATCATCAAGGTGAGCGAGACCATGCGCCCGGCGGTGCTGGCCGACGGTGCACCGGCGCCCCGCGCCCGGGAGCGGGTTTCCTCCCTGTCCGTCGCCGCGGGCCATGAGGTGATCTACCTGCGCGCCATGTCCGGGGGTGCGGACGTGGTGCGCCTGCCCGAGGCCATGCCAGTGGAACAGGTGCAGGCCATGGCGGCCGCCATGGCCCAGCTGCCAGGGGTGGAATACGCAGAGCCGGACAGACGGGTGTTTGCTGCCACACTGCCCAACGACCCGGATTTCAGTGCCCAATGGAATCTTGAGGCAGTCAGCAGGACAGCGCCGCTGAACTATGGAATCGATGCCCTCGGTGCGTGGGAGATATCCACCGGAGAGCCTGTCACCGTGGCAGTGCTGGATACAGGCATCCTCGATCATCTGGATCTGGCGGAGAAAGTGTTGCCAGGCTACGACTTCGTTGACAGGGACAGCGACCCCAGTGATCCGGGCGACTTCGTGACCGAAGGGGAGGCAAGTGACAGCTGTCCCGAAACGAACAGTTCATGGCATGGCATCCATGTGTCTGGCACCATCACCGCAGCGACCAACAACGGCTTCGGTGTGGCAGGTATCAGCTGGGGTGCCCGGATACTGCCGGTACGCGTACTGGGCAAATGTGGCGGTTTCGTTTCCGATATCGTGGATGCCATGCGCTGGTCTGCGGGCCTGCCGGTGAGCGGGGTTCCAGCGAATCCTCACCCCTCCCGTATCCTCAATCTCAGCCTCGGTGGTGAAGGCGACTGCATCGGTCCCGGTTTTGCGAGCCTGAGGGACGCCATTCGTGACGTGAATGCGGCCGGGGCCGTCGTGATTGTCGCGGCGGGCAACGGGGAGGAAGACCTTGCTGTGCTGCCGTATGCCCCGGCAGTGTGCGATGGAGTGGTCACCGTTGCTGCCACTGACCGTCAGGGTCGAAGGGCGGGCTATAGCGGTTTCGGCGAAGCGGTGAGACTCAGTGCGCCGGGTGGTGGCGGCGGCAATGCCATTTTGTCCACACTGGATGGTGGTGAGACCACGCCGCTGCAGGACGATGCCATCGGCGCGAGGATCGGCACGAGTATGGCAACGGCCCATGTATCCGGTGTTGCGGCGCTGGTCCTTGGCTATGATCCGGGGCTCAACAGAGACGAGGTGGTCTATCTGCTTGCAAGCCATACCACGGCATTTCCCGTGAGCAGTGATTGCGCCGTGGAGGGCGGCTGTGGTTCGGGTATTGTCAATGCTGCCCGGGCGCTCGAGGCAACAGTGGGTTTCACTGGGTTGCCCCCGGTGAGTTCGGGCGGCGGAGGTGGTGCGTTTTCCGTGGCCTGGCTGCTGGGTTTCTATCTTTTTGCCGTTGCCTTTATCCACAACAGGAGGCTCGCCCAGCCAGCCCCCGCCACCGCCCCATAAAGATGCGCATCCACGATCACCGCGCCGCCGATCAGTTGCGCGGTGCTGGGGTCCTGACCGGTGTACTGTTCCCAGGTGAGTTTGGCGACCAGGCCGAGCAGTAGCAGGCCCAGGCTTGGGTGATGCCTGAGACCGGCCAGGGCGCCCGCCGCCAGCAGGCCGTGCAGGAGGCCGGACAGGCCTACGTACCAGTCAATGGATGTGGAGAAGGCCAGCAGGCCCAGGTTCACACCCGCCCCACAGATCAGCACCGCGAGCCACCATTGCCAGGCCGTCAGGTGACGGGCGAGGATGAGCCAGACCACCAGCAGGCCAGCCAGGTTCATGGCCAGGTGGGCCCAGCCCAGGTGCATGAGCTGCCCGGTGATCAGGCGCCAGGGCTGTTCCAGCCACAGGCCCCGTTCCAGGCGCAGCGTCTCCAATGAGCCCAGTGACTGGGCTGCAAGTGTGGCCATGGCCAGCAGCAGGGGCAGCGACCCGTGTCGCAGGCTCGCGAATGAGGGCAGGTTCATGTGACAGCCATGACAAAATGTCAGACTATGAAATAACGAAGCGGACGAGGTATGGCTCCAGTCATGAAACAAAGCATCGCATACAAATCCCGCCGGATGGGCGGCTTCACACTGATCGAGGTCATGGTGGTGGTGGTGATTCTCGGCATCCTGGCCGCCATCGTGGTGCCGCGCATCATGGATCGGCCCGACGAGGCGCGCATCACCAAGGCGCGCAATGACATCCGAACCCTGGAACAGTCCCTGAACCTCTACCGCCTGGACAACTTCCGCTATCCCACCACGGAGCAGGGTCTGCGCGCCCTGGTGGAACGTCCCAGCGGCGCGCCGGAGGCCCGCAACTGGCGTGCCGGCGGCTACATGGACCGCCTGCCCAACGACCCCTGGGGCAACCCTTATGAATACGCCCATCCAGGCCGTCACGGTGAAATCGACATCTACAGCCTGGGCGCCGATGGCCGCGCGGGCGGCGATGGGGTGAACGCCGACATCGGCAACTGGAACATCGACTGATCGGTGCGCACGTCGCCCTCATCGCCCCTGTTCACACGCCACCTTGGGCCGCAGGGCTTCACCCTCATCGAGGTGGTGGTCGTGCTGTTCATCATCGGCATCATGGCCAGCTTTGCAGTCATCGGCATGGGTGGCGGCGGACAGGACCGGGTGTTGGAACAGGAGGCGCGGCGGGTGACGGCCCTGCTGGAACTGGTGCGCGACGAGGGGATTCTCACGGCCCGGGAACAGGGCATGGGCTTCACGGAACACGCCTATGTGTTCCTGCGCCGTTACCGGGTGGCTGATCGCACCTATGAATGGCTGCCGGTGGAGGATGACCCCACCCTCAGGCGCCGCGACCTGGAATCGCTCGGCGTGGTCTTCAATTTGTTCGTAGAGGGCACCCGTGTGGCGCTGTCCCGGGATGCGCAGAACCCCGGCGCCCAGGTCATCATCGGCGCCGGTGGCGAGATGACCGCCTTCGAGCTGGAGATCGGCACCGAGGATGCCAGGCAGGCATCCTGGGTATTGCGTGGCCTGCCCGGCGGACGCATCGAGTTGAGGCGCCTGTGAGTCGGCCCCCGGTATCCCGTGTCCGAGGCCAGGGTGGTTTCACCCTGCTGGAGGTGCTGGTGGCGGTGGTCATCCTGGCGGTAGCGCTGGGTGCGCTGATCAAGGTGAGCAGCCAGAACGCCGCCAACGCAGTCTATCTGCGGGATCGCACCCACGCCCACTGGGTGGCCATGAACCAGCTGGCCCGTTATCGGATCGGTCTGGAGCCCGCCAACCTCGGCAGCCGCGATGGCGTCAGCCATATGGGTGAGCAGCCCTGGTACTGGCAGGCGACCCTGAGCGATGCCCCGTTGGAAGTGGAAGGCATCACCCTGAGCGGCCTGACCCGGGTGGAGGTGGCGGTGCGTGACCGGGATGAACCCGATCGCGCGCCCCTCGCCCGGGTCGTGGGGTTCATCAGATGAGCCCGTGGCCAGGAACTTCAAGGCCCGCAGGACAGCGGGGCTTTACGCTGCTGGAACTGCTGGTGGCCATGGCGGTATTCGGCGTGGTGGCAGTCATGGCCTATGGCGGGCTGCGGGCGGTGCTGGATGCCCGCCAGCACACGGACCGGGCCTCCCGCGCCCTGGCGGAATTACAGATGGCCTTCAGTTTGCTGGGTCGTGACCTGGAACAGGTGCTGGCCCGTCCGGTCCGTGACGAGTACGGCGACGTGCGTGCGCCGCTGCGCTTCAGTCCCTTCAGCGACCAGCCGCGTCTGGACCTGGTGCGTGCCGGAGGTCCCTCGGGTCTGCAACGGGTGGCCTGGGAAGTCCGCGAGGATCGTCTCTACCGGCTGTACTGGAGCGGGCTGGATGGCGTGAATCCCGCCGAGCCCCAAGGGGTGATGCCGGTGGTGGGGGCGGATGATGCCCAGCAGCCTGAGTCTCCCGTGCTGGCAGTACGGGGCTGGAGCTTGCGGTTTCACCACACGGACGAGGCGGGCGCATTTGCCGTGTCCGAGACCTGGCCCCTGGAGATCAGTCCGGGCGCTCCGGAGGCCCTGCCCAGGGCAGTTGAGCTGACCCTGGAGCTGGCGGACGGCGCGCAGCTGACCCGCTGGTTTGTACTGCCATGAGATCCGCGGCGCGCCATCCGGCCAGGCTGCGTGGCCAGCGCGGGGTCGCACTCATCACCGCCCTGCTGGTGGTGGTGTTGGCCACCCTGGCGGCGGCGGCCATGGTGTCCCGTCAGCACCTGGATATTCGCCGTGCCGGCAACGTGCTGGGTCAGGACCAGGCCTACCTCATCGCCCTGGCCGCGGAGGGCTACGCCCTGGGCCTGATGTCCGGGGAAGGGGCGGAACAGGATCTGCCCTGGGAGGGCTGCATCTCGCCGCCCCTGTGGGTGGAGATCGAGGAGGCGCGCATGGAGATCTGGCTGGAGGACATGCACTGTCGCTTTAATCTCAACAACCTGTCCGGTGGGAACCAGGCGGCGGCCGATGGATTCATGCGCATGCTGGAGCTGGTCCGGGGTGAGAACCCGGAACTGGCCGTCGACCCGGAACAACTGACCGCGGCAGTGCAGGACTGGATGAATCCGGAGACCGACGATCCCGTCTACCGTCTCGCCACGCCCCCTTACCTGAGCGCCAACCGGCCGATGGTCATGGCTGCGGAGCTGCGTCGGGTGCAGGGGGTGAACCCTGCCCTATGGGGTGTGTTGTCACCTCACCTCACCGCACTGCCAAGCGGGACGGCCATGGGCCTGGAATATGCCAGTCCGCTGTTACAGGAGGCCTTTCCCGGGATGGAGGCCGCGGAGAGCCGGTCCCGGTATTTCCGTCTGGGGGTCCACGCGGAGCTGGCCGGCCGAAACTTCCTGATGTGCAGCCTGCTGGACACCGGCGATGGGCGGGTGTTGTGGCGCAGCCAGGGGACCTGTGATGATTGATTCGACGAGTGCAGGATTGCCCGTGAATACCCAGACACATCCACACGCGCTGGAAATACGCACGGGCTGTCTGCATTGTGTGTGTCCCCGATGGCCGTGTTCCCTGCAGGGAACACGGCCTTTGAACCGGAGTGCAGGAGCATGAGTCAGCAAACCCTTTTGTTGCGCCTCTCGGGGCAGGAAGGACCCGCCGCCTTCGTGCTGATCGACGAGGCGGGCGCGATCCTGGATGCCGGCCAGGCGCCGCTGGCCGTCCTGGCCGAGCGGGCGCGTGGTAGCGTCCCCGTGGTACTGGTGCCGGGCGAGCATGTCTTGCTCACCCGGGTCCATGTCCCGGCGCGCAACCCCCGCGCCCTGGCCCGCGCCCTGCCCTACGCCTTGGAGGACCAGCTGGCCGGTGACGTGGAGGCCCTGCACTGTGTGCCGGGCCCCCGGCACGAGGATGGCAGTATCGCCGTGGCGGTGGTGTCCCGGGAACAAATGGATCGGTGGCGTGAAGACCTGCACGAGGCGGGTCTCGACCCCCGCAGCCTGGTGCCGGAAACGGCCCTGCTGCCCCATGAACCTGATGCCTGGTTGCTGTGGCTGGAAGGGGACGAGGCCTGGTTGAACACCGGTGACGGCGAGGGCATGGCCCTGGACCGGGACAATGCCGCGATGCTGGTGCAGATGCGTCTGCGGGAGGCCGGGGAGGCAGGGCCTCCCGAGAGGCTGGTGGTGATGTGTCATGGCGGACGCCGGGAATCAGATGCGGCCCTGGATACCCTGGACGGGGTGTCCGTGGAGCACCGCGACAGCGAACAGTCCCTGCTTGAGGTCATCGCCCGGCCGCTGCCCACCCGGCCGCCCTTCAATCTGCTCACCGGCCCCTATAGCCGCCGGGAACAACTGGGTCGCCTGTGGCGCCCCTGGCGGGCGGCGGCGGCCGTGCTGGTGGCCTGGGCCCTGGTGCAGACTGCCCTGGTGGGTGTGGAGGTCAATCGCCTGGAGCGTGAACGGGCCGAGCTGGATGCCCAGATGCGGGAGATCTATGAACGGGCCTTACCCGGCAGTCGTGCCGGCGGCGACCCTCGGCGCCAGATGGAAAGCGTCCTGGCGGCACGGGCGGGCGGAGAGGCAGGCGCTGGGGCGGGAGACCTGGGCGACACCCTGGGCCATGCGGCGCCCCTGCTGGCCCAGGTGCCCGGTCTGCGTATCCAGAGCCTGCGTTACCGTCCCGGCCAGGTGGACGTGGATCTTGAGCTGGACAGTCTGCAAAGCCTCGACCAGGTCAAGCAGCGTCTGGAAACCGATGCCGCCTGGGCGGTGGAGATCCAGTCGGCCAGCGCCCGGGAAGACCGGGTGGAAAGTCGCATCCTGATCCGGAGGGCGGGCTCATGAAGCACTGGTGGCTGGGATTGTCTCAACGGGATCGACGCATCCTCCTGCTTGGCGGTCTGCTCCTGATCGTCATCCTGCCCTACGCGCTCATCTGGCTGCCCCTGAGTGATCGTGCCGAACGCCTGGCCGAGACGGTCCAGGCCCAGCGTGCGGATGTGGCCTGGATGCAGCAGGCGGCAGCGCAACTGGGCGTCGGCCCGGCGTCGGCATCCGCCGGTCCCGAGTCGGGTCAGTCCCTCCTGGGGGTGATCGATCGCACCGTGCGGGAAGGCGCGCTGACCGGCACCGTGCGCCGGGTACAGCCCGAAGGCGCGAGTACGGTACGGGTGTGGCTGGAAGAGGCCCCCTTCGACGACCTCATGGGTTGGCTCGGTCGTCTGGAGTCAGGTCACGGCATCCGCGTCACCAGCCTGGTGGTGGACCGTCAGGCAGCGCCGGGACGGGTCAATGCGCGACTCACCCTGGAAGGGTGAACCGAAGGGGGAAACGAAGACGTAGGCCGGATAAGCGCAGCGCATCCGGCGCCCCGAGCTGGCAAGGCTGATCACGCAAAGGGCGCAAAGACGCAAAACTCGCAGAGTTTTTTATCAATAATTCTTTGCGCCCTCTGCGTCTTTGCGCGCTTTGCGTGATCAGCATCTGCTGAGATTGGCTTGCGCCGGATGCGCTGCGCTTATCCGGCCTACGATCAAACGCCTGACGCCTCTCACGTCACCTCTTACGAACAAACGAGACTCCGATTTGAAAACTGAACGCGCCCACAAACGCCGCTGGTTGCTCTGGCTCCTCATCGGCCTCCTGGCCTATGGGCTATTCCTGCTCACGCTCTTGCCGGCGGGGCTGGCCTGGGAACAGGCACGGGACCGGGGCATGATCCCGGCAGGTGTCGAGCTACGCGGTATCTCGGGCAGCACATGGAACGGCGCCGCGGGGCAACTGGTGTTGCCCGGTGGACTGGTGCTCAGCGACCTGCGCTGGCGCTTCACACCGGGTAGTCTGTTTACCGTCCGCCTGGGCTGGGACCTGCAGGCCACCCCCCCGGGCGGCCGTGCGGCGGGGCATCTGGCCCTGGGTGTGTCCGCCGTTCAGCTCAGTGATGTGCGCGGCGATCTCCCGGCCACCCTGGCCATCACGCCGTTCCTCACCTGGCCCGTGAGCCTGGACGGGCGGCTGGTGCTGGATCTGTCCCATTACCGTGCGGACTACCAGGGGCATGTGCACGAGGCCCGGGGCGTGCTGGGCTGGATCAATGCCGCCGCCGGCATGCCCGCGGCTTTGCCCCTGGGTGATCTGCGTGCGGAGATCATTGATGACGGTGAGGGTGGCTTGCGCCTCGATATCCGTGACCAGGGGGGTCCCCTGGTCGTTGAGGGCGTGGCGCAGGTGTCCGTCGGGGGTGGCTACCAGGTGGACGGTGTCGCCGGTACCCGTGACGACGCCCATCCGAATATCGCACAGGCCCTGCGCATGCTCGGCAACCCGGGGCGTGACGGGCGGGTGAACATTCAACTGTCCGGTCGCCTGTAGGGCCCTCTAATTATTCTGAGTGTTCAAGATGCGTGCTGGGTGTGACCTGCGTCCCGATTCATCAAAGTTCAATGGTTCGTAAATCTTCACGTCGCATTGGCTCCCCAGACTTGCGCCTGCTACCCCACCCATCAAGGTTCAGGTCACATAGGGAGT
>JBHEOJ010000085.1:0-9500 GCA_046260855.1 Thioalkalivibrio sp. | reverse complement strand
CGCCTTTCGCCTTTCGCCTTTCGCCTTTCGCCTTTCGCCTTTCGCCTTTCGCCTTTCACCTTTCACCTCACGCCTTACGCCTATCGCCTTACCCCTCACATCTCACCTCAATACCGGCTCACTCAGATTCACGATCGCCCGCCCCATGGCGGTGCCGAAGCTGTCCGCCAAACGACGCAAGATGTCCTGACGGGGCGTGAAGTCCACGATGTTCTCCTCACCGATGACCTCCCGGGCCACCTGGCCGGGGCTGCCCAGGCCGTCGATGATGCCCAGTTCCAGGGCCTCATCGCCGGTCCAGATCAGGCCATTGAACAGGTCCGCATCATCCCCCCTGAGCCGCTCGCCTCGACCGGTCTTCACCGCCTCGACGAACTGGGCGTGGATGTTGTCCAGCAGCCGCTGCACATGGGCCTGTTCCGCGGCATCCACCGGCAGGAACGGGTCCATGAGCCCCTTGTTCTCGCCGGCGGTCATGAGTCGGCGCTCGATACCCAGCTTGTCGATGGCCTCCACCAGACCGAAGCCATCCATGCGCACGCCGATGGAGCCCACCACGCTGGAGGCATCGGCGTATATCCAGTCGGCGGACACCGCAGCGTAGTAACCACCAGAGGCACCCACGTCGCCGATCACCGCGTACACCGGCTTGTCGGGATACTCGGCCTTGAGGCGTCGCACCTCATTGTTGATGTAGGCGGACTGCACCGGGCTGCCACCGGGGCTGTTGATGCGAATCAGCACCGCCACGGTATTCTTGTTCCGGAAGGCATCGCGCAGGCCCTGGGTCACCAGGTCCGCGCCGGCCGGGCTGCCCTGGCTGATCACGCCCTGGATGTCCACCAGCGCCGTGTGAGGCCCGAGCTTCTTGCCGCCCGGGCCCATGGGCCCGCCTAAGAACGTGACCAACAGGAAGAACAGGTAACCGAAACCCAGCACCTTGAAGAAGATGCCCCAGCGCCGGGCCCGGCGCTGTTCCTGGAGGCCCGCCAGGGCGATCTTGGTGAGGGCCTCGCGTTCCCAGTTGTCTTGAGACATGAACTCAATACCTTTTTTGAAGTGGGATGTGGGAATTGGGAAGTGGGAATGATAAGCAAAAGGCCAAACCGGAAGTCGCAAGCAATGGTCTTACCTCGCACTTCCCAATTCACCCTTCCCACTACCGGAGAGCCATTCCGGCAAGCGCCGCAGGTCATCCATCAGCGCCACCGGCTCATGACGGGCCAGGCGCTCCCCGCCATGGACCCCGTAGGTGACGCCCAGGCGATCGGTGCCGGCGTTACTGGCCATGAGCATATCGTACTCGCTGTCGCCGATCATGAGCGTGTCAGCGGCGCCAATGCCCAATTTATCCATGATCTCGTTGAGCATCGCCGGGTGGGGCTTGGAGAAGGTTTCATCTGCACAACGGGTGGCCATGAAATGCCGACCGAGGCCGGTTTCCTCCAGCACACGGTCCAGGCCCGGGCGGGACTTGCCGGTGGCCACGGCCATCCAGTAGCCGGCGTCCTCCAGACTGGCGAGCAACTGCCCCATGCCGGGAAACAGGCTAGAGGGCGTCGTGTCCCGCTCGAGAAAATGCACTCGATAGGCCGCCCGGAAATCCGCCATGAAAGCAGCATCCGACCCCGGATACAGGGCCTCGATGGCCTCTTCCAGCCCCAGGCCGATGATATCCCGCAGGGCATAGTCATCCCGGTGCTCCGCACCGGTGTCAGCCACGGCCCCACGCAGACAGGAGACGATCCGGGCGGCGGAATCCATCAGGGTTCCGTCCCAGTCGAATACGAGGAGTTGGTATGGTCTGGATGACATGAATAATGAAAACCTTGATGTATTAGCCACAGAGGGCACAGAGGGCACAGAGGTGAATTGCTCTTAAAGAAGCCACTGAAGGCCCGGACGATCGATTGCCCCAGCTCAGGTGAAACAGGTTTGGCCTTTAACTCTGTGACCTCTGTGTGCTCTGTGGCCAAATAGCTTTAAGAAGACCTTCAGACATCCAAAGGCTCAAGCCGTTCCAGCACTGCGGCAAGATCCGCCGGCAGGGGGGCATGGATCTGATAGGGGCGCTCATGGCCGGGCAGGTGAAAGCGCAGAGTCTCGGCGTGCAGGAACTGGCGTCTGAGGCCCAGGCGCTTCATCAGACGATTAAATTCGAAATCCCCGTATTGACTGTCACCGGCCACGGGGAAACCCTCATGGGCCGCGTGAACCCGTATTTGATGGGTGCGGCCAGTGCCAATCTCAACCCCCATGAGCGTGGCCTCGGTGAAGTGCCGGCGGGGGAAAAAGAAGCTCTCGGCATGCTTGCCATCCTCCTCCACCGTCACCGCACGCACCTGGGTCCGGGGGCCCTTGCGGGCCAGGGCCTCGGAGACCTGGCGGGGACCGCCGCGCCAGACCCCTGCCAGCAGAGTCACGTAATGCTTGTCCACACCGCCAGATTTGAGCGCCTCGTGAAAGCCCAGCAGGGCCTCCCGGCGCTTGGCCAGCACCAGGCAACCGCTGGTCTCCCGGTCCAGACGGTGGGCCAGTTCCAGGAACGGTGCCCCAGGCCGCAAGCGGCGCAGGGCCTCGATCAGCCCGAATTTCACCCCGCTGCCACCATGCACCGCCAGACCCGCAGGCTTGTTGAGCACCAGCAGATCATCATCTTCCAGCAGAATGGCCCGGCGCAGGGTCTGCGCCAGGCCCTCGGGCAGGGGTTGTTCATCACTATTGGCTGGCTGGGCCTGGCGCACCGGCGGGATGCGCACCTGATCCCCCTCCTCCAGGCGGTAGTCGGGCTTGGCCCGGCCCTTGTTGACCCGTACCTCCCCCTTGCGCAACAGGCGGTAGACATGGCTTTTGGGCACGCCCTTGAGCTGGCCGAGCAGGAAATTGTCCAGGCGCTGGCCAGCCTGGCCGGTGCCCACCTTGACCAGGGAGACGCTGCTACGGGGGGAGTCGGGCTGATTCATGACACGGGGCGGGCTGACATGGCCGGGATAATAACCGATTCATCAAGGGTTTGAACGCATTGTTGCGGATTGGTATGATGAGCTGTCACGAGGGAAGGATCGGCTAAATTTCCTCATTTCGGGAATGTTTTACGACCCCGGAAACGCCCTCCCACATCGTGACCGACAGATTTCCCCCTCGGGCGACGACCCAACCGGTAGTCACTGCCATGGGCTATCACCCGGGATACCAAGCAAGATCGCAGACCAATCGAGCGCTCTATTGAATAACCCTGCCCCCGCATCTTTAGCCAGCCGACCCATGGGACTCACCGTCTCATGGTGGTGCCTGTGCGCGCTGATGTTCATGCGCGCACGCACGTCCGTGCTGGCGCAGCAGACCACCCAGGTACCTGGCGTGTCTGGCGGCGTGGCGAACCCGACCCTTCGAGAAACCCCAAATGAAACGAATTTTGATCAATGCCACGCAGCCCGAAGAGCTGCGTGTGGCCATGGTCGATGGCCAAAAACTCTACGACCTGGACATCGAAGTACCCTCCCGGGAACAGAAAAAGGCCAACGTCTACAAGGCAGTCGTCACACGGGTTGAACCCAGTCTTGAGGCCGCCTTTATCAATTACGGCACCGAACGCCACGGCTTCCTCCCCCTGAAGGAAATCGCCCGCAGCTGCCTGCCCGGCGGCGGCGACGATGAGTCTGCCCAGGGTTCCATCAAGGACCTGATCAAGGAAGGCATGGAGCTCATCGTGCAGGTGGAGAAGGAGGAGCGTGGCAACAAGGGCGCGGCCCTGACCACCTTCGTGAGCCTCGCCGGCCGTTACCTGGTGCTGATGCCCAACAATCCCCGTGCCGGCGGCGTTTCCCGTCGCATCGAGGGCGAGGAGCGCAGCGAGATCCGCGAGGCCCTGAGTCAGCTGGCAGTCCCCCAGGGCATGGGCATGATCGCCCGCACCGCCGGCGTCGGCCGGGGCGTGGAAGAGCTGCAGTGGGATCTGGAATACCTCAAGACCCTGTGGGCTGCCATCATCGAGGCCGCCGACCAGCAGAAAGGCCCCTTCCTGATCTACCAGGAAAGCAACGTCATCATCCGTGCGCTGCGCGACCACCTGCGCAATGACATCTCCGAGATCATTGTCGATGATCCGGCCGTCTATCAGCAGGCTACGGAATTCATGCAGCAGGTGATGCCCAACAACCTGCGCAAGCTCAAGCTCTACGAAGAGCACGTCCCCCTGTTCAACCGCTACCAGATCGAGAGCCAGATCGAGGCCGCCTTCCAGCGCGAGGTCTCCCTGCCCTCCGGTGGCGCCATCGTCATCGACCACACCGAGGCCCTGATCTCCATCGACGTGAACTCCGCCCGCGCCACCAAGGGCAGCGACATCGAGGAGACGGCACTGAACACCAACCTGGAGGCGGCCGACGAAATCGCCCGCCAGCTGCGCCTGCGGGATCTGGGCGGCCTGATCGTCATGGACTTCATCGACATGGGTCCGGCCAAGAATCAGCGGGAGGTGGAAAACCGCCTGCGCGACGCCCTGGAGATGGACCGCGCCCGGGTCCAGGTGGGGCGCATTTCCCGTTTCGGCCTGCTGGAGATGTCCCGCCAGCGCCTGCGTCCCTCCCTCGGAGAGTCCAGCCAGATCGTTTGCCCCCGTTGCAGTGGCCATGGTCACATCCGCAGCGTGGAGTCCCTGGCCCTGTCGGTACTGCGCCTGATCGAGGAAGAGGCCATGAAGGACAAGACCGGCCGCGTACTCGCGCAGCTGCCGGTGGACGTGGCCACCTTCCTGCTCAACGAAAAACGCGACGCGGTCAACGCCGTCGAAAGCCGCCACGGGGTCATGGTCACCCTGGTGCCTACCCCGGACATGGTCACGCCCCACTTCAACGTGCGGCGCCTTCGCCTGGATGAGATGCCCGAGGAACTGCGCGACAAGCACAGCTACCAGATGCTGCCCGACGAGGAGACCCCCGAGCCCGTCAGTGCACAGGCCCCGCTGCCCAGCGTGGAACGCCCGGCAGTACAGACCATCCGCCCGGCCACCCCTGCCCCCATGGCCGCGGAACCCGCCGAGGCCACACCGGCACGCATCGAAGTCCCGGTGGCACAGCCCGGTATTTTCTCCCGCATTTGGAACAGCCTGTTCGCCGGCATGCCCCGCAACGAGGTGGAGACCAAGGCCGAAGCGGAAACCACCAAGCCACGCACCCGTCGCACTGCCTCCAGCTCCAATCGCAGTGCCAGCCGCGACGACAACGAGCGCGGTTCCGGCCGAGGCAACCGCCGCAACGGCAGTGGCAGTAACAGCGGCGGCGGACGCGGGCGCGGACGTCGCAGCGAGAACACCCCGGAGGATCGGGGCGAGCAGGCACCGGCGAACCAGACCAAGCCCGCCGGTGACAAAGCCGCTAGCGCCAAACCGGCCCAGGAAAAGCAGCCCCGTGCCGCCGAGAACCAGGCCGCCCCAGCCGATGCTGACCGCCCGGACAAAAACCAGGAAAAGAACGAATCCGGCAATGGCGAAGGCAGCTCTAGTGGCCGCAGCCGAGGCCGTCGTGGTGGCCGCAGACGCCGCCGTGGCGGTGGTGGCGGTGAACGCCAGGGCAATGAGGCTGCCGGCGACAACAACAACGCCACTGAGGGTCAGTCCGCCCAGGGCGGCAACCCGTCCGGGTCCCAGGATGGTGGTGAGCGTGAACAGTCCCCCCGGGAGAACAACCGCCGCGCACCCCGCGCCTCCGGCGAGACCCCGGACAAGCCCAGGACCCGCGCTGCTACCGAAAACAGCGACCAGAAGCCCCAGGAGTCCGGACCTGCCGCCAAGCCTGCGGCCTCCCCGGAGGCTCAGGGTTCTGGCGCACGGACCCCTGCCAGCCCGGCAGCGAGCACACCCAGGGCGTCCACCGATGGCGGTGACAAGGCCGGCGCACCGGATCGTCCGGCCCAGGCAACAGCCACCCCCGCAGCTCCCGCTGCTGTCCCGGCACCTTCCAGTGCGCCTGCTGCCCCGTCCGTAGCGGCCAGCAAACCGGTGCCACAGCCCGCAGCCCCCGCAGCGCCATCATCAGCCCCCCGGGAACCCCAGAGTGGTGGGCCCGCAGGCGGTGCATCCCCAGCCCCCTCGGCAGCACCACCTCCTTCGCCGGCACCCCGCCGCGAGCCCGTGCCAAAACCGGCACCTGCCGCAACACCGGCAGCATCCGACTCCGAGCGGACCGCCAACCGTGACTCAGCCCCTGCAGACAAGCCCAAGCGGGAAGAGACCCCGGGCTGAAGGATGTGAAACGGATGTCATGACGTAAAAAAGGCGGCCAGTTGGCCGCCTTTTTTACATCATGCCGCTGCATACACTGGAAGCCAGCTAGAGACCATGCTCCCGACGCAGATGCCCCATAAAACCGTCCACGGCGTCTTCCACCATATCCAGCACCCGCTCGAAACCGACATTGCCGCCATAGTAGGGATCAGGGACCTCTTTGTCGTCGCGATCCTCGGCATAACTCAGCAGCAAGCTCACACGCCCCCGGTATTCTTCCGGGCAGATGCGCAGTGCGTTTTCCAGATTGTCCCTGTCCATCACCAGCACGTGGTCGAAGCGCTCGAAATCATCTGCCTCCAATAACCGGGCGCGCTGACTACACAGATCGATACCACGAGCCATGGCGGCATTCATGGCACGGTCATCGGGGGGCGAACCCACGTGATAGGCATGGGTGCCCGCGGAATCCACACGCACCAGATGTCCCAGGCCGGCCTCGTTGATCTGATGTTCGAAGACCCCGTGAGCCATGGGGGAACGGCAGATATTGCCCATGCACACGAACAACACATTCACCATGGTGACTTGTATCCTTGCAATGAAAAATCGCGGGCCACCATGGCATCAAGACCCTGACTTTGCAAGGCTGCCCGCCATGGCAGATACTGGTTTTTGGCAACCCATTCCATTCTCTCCATGCAAATCCCCCCACCCGCCCTGAAAGTCACCCTCGCCTCTCCCCGTCCCACCGGCCTGGACTGGCAAGTGGGTCAGTTACTGGACGCCCGGGTGCTGCGCAGCGCACCAGCCGGCGAGAGCGTGCAGATCCGCGTGGGCAATATGGAAGTGAGTGTGCGACTGCCCCAGAACGCCGCGGAAGGCAGCCGCTTGACCCTGCAGGTGGTCCGCGCCGGGGCACAGCCCATACTGGCCCTGGTGGACAGAGCGTCAGCGCCAGCTGCCACCCTTGCCCAGGGCGCAGCCGCACAGCCTGCGGTATCCACTGCCACACCAGCGCCGTCAACGCCCTGGCTTTCCAATCTACTGCCGGCCCAGGGCAGTCAGGTCCCTCTGCTCTCGGCCCTGTGGTCCCTGCAGCAGCAACCGGGACGCCTGGCCGAACTGCCTGCGCCGGTGCGCAAGGAACTGGAACAATTATTCCGGCAGCTTCCCGGCGTGGAGCAGGCTACCCGTCCCGAGGGCCTGCGCCAAGCGGTACAGACCTCGGGTATTTTTCACGAGGCCAATCTCGCCGCCACGGCCTTGAGCGGTACCGCCCTGCCAGCCGCTAATCTCAAATCCGTGCTTTTGTCCCTGGCCACGCGCCTGCGGACCCTGCCGGGCAATCCCGCTCCCCCAGGTGTACGGTCCCCGGACATCCCGCCGCCCCAGCCGGGCAGTTCCCCTGCAGCCCAGGCGCGCATGGAGGCGAACCTGGGCCAGTTGGGTCGCGACGCGCTTCTGGACACCCTGCGCAGCCGCACGGAGTCCGCCGTGGCGCGCCTGGCCCTGCATCAGTGGAGCAGCGCCGAGGCGCCCGACAGCGGCATGCCCCGCTGGCTCATGGAGCTGCCCCTGCGCAGTGGCAACGGCATCGACCTTATTCACCTGTTACTGGAACGGGAGCCCGACCGTCCCGAGCAGGAAGACGAGGCCGTGTGGCGGGCAGAATTCGCCCTGGATCTGCCGGAACTCGGACCACTGCATATTCGTATCGCCGTGTCCGGCGACCGGGTTCGCACGCGCTTCTGGGCCCAGGACGCGGACACCGTGGCCCGCATCCGAAGCGCCCTGCCTCGGCTTTATGAGGCACTGGAAAATCGTGATCTGGAGGTGCGTGACCTGGGCTGCAATGAAGGTAAGCCACCGGCGCGCAGTGAACCCGCCCAACGCCGACCTCTGCTGGACGATCACGCATGAGTGAACGGCGCACACCGCCCCGCAAGGCCGTCGCCCTGCACTATACCGGTCGCGATGCACCACGCATCACCGCCACGGGCGGTGGCGATGTGGCCGAACGCATCCTGGAGATTGCCCGGGAACACGGCGTACCCGTCCACGAGGACCCGCTGCTCACCGCCGCTCTGGCCCAGGTGCCGCTGGGAGACGAGATCCCGGAGAATCTCTATGTGGCCGTGGCCGAGGTGTTGGCGTTCGTGTACTTCCTGAGCGGGAGCACGCCTCAAAGAAAGTAAGGCGTGAGGGGTGAAGGGTAAGGGGTGAAAGTCAGATATGAGAATTGGGATGTGAGAAGTGAAACCACCCCCACCCTAGCCCTCCCCCATGAGAGGGAGGGGATTTATACTTTGGACGCCTCACGCCTCACGCCTCACGCCTCACGCCTCACGCCTCACGCCTCACGCCTTACTCCTTACGGGCAGCCCCGCTGTCGCCATGCAAGGCAAGCAGAAGGTCCGCCTCGCCACGGGTCAGGGCGCAGGTCTTCATGAGTTCTTCGCGACTGGCACCCTGGGTGGCAAGCCGCATGGCGTGCTGATAGGGCCCCTGATCTGGATCACGAAGCAGGAGTTGCTCCTGCTTTTCCGCCAACTGGCGCAGACGGCGTTCCACCTCGGCCTGACGCTGGTCCGTGGCCATCTCGCTGGAACACACGGCGCTCAGGGCACCGCGCAGGGACAGCAGGGCGGTCTCCTGAATCATCACCCGGCGGGTCAAACGTCGCACGCGGGCCATGGACACCAGGGCGACACCCAATGCAGCGACGAAGCCTGCCATGGCCAGGATGATGACGACGAGCAAGGGGATTGTCATACGTATTCGTCCACATTCTGTCCGGTGGAGTCATCGGGGAGAGGCGGATGGTGAGGCGGGACCTCGGGTTCGCGCTCCGATTCCTCGCCCTCGTCCCGTTCAGGATGGGGCGGTGCCGGCGGATGGCGTCGTTTCTCATCCCCCTCCTCCGGAACCGGACGGGCAGGCCATGTGGGATGCGTCGGTCGTACGGGGTCGAGGTCGGCCATGGTCCCATTCCTCTCCCGGGTCACGTCTCCAGTCCGGGACTAGAGGCTCGCCATCTCCGCCCACTCATCTTCCGAGAGCAGCTTGTTGAGATCCACCACGATGGTCAGTTCACCTTCGCGACTAGACACGCCCTGGATGTACTTGGAGCTTTCGTCATTGCCCACGTTCGGCGCCGGTTCGATCTCGGCGGCACCCAGTTCGATCACCTCGGCGACGCTATCCACCAGGATACCCACCACCTGATTACTCACCTCGATGATCACCACGCGGGAGGCGTCATCGGGCTCTCGCG
>JBHEOJ010000084.1:8864-9510 GCA_046260855.1 Thioalkalivibrio sp. | reverse complement strand
ACTGGTAGGTCTCCACGCCACCCTGGTAGACGTAGGGCAGCACCGCATAGGCGCCGCCGAAGGTGACCAGGGCCGCCTGGGTGAAGAAGGTCCCCATGCGGGTGAGCGTTCCGTCCCAGCCAAACAGAGCGAATAGTAGGGCCAGTCCACCGGCCCAGGCCAACAGGCCGATGAGGGTGAAACGCAACACCCGTGACCAGCGAAACTCCATCCAGGGACTGAGCGGTGCGTCATCGTCGATCAGTGCCGGGCCATGGGCGTCCTTGCCGGCGGCGTGTCCGGCGCCCAGACGGAAGCGTTCCGGAGACAGACGCCCCCCGAGCCAGCCGATCAGACCTGCGCCGATCACGATGTAGGGGAAGGGGATGTTCAGGGCGAAGATGGCCACGAAGGCGGCTGCCGCCATGGCCCAGAGGGCGCCGTTTTTCAGTGCGCGGCTGCCGATGCGCCAGGCGGCATGAACCACGATGGCGGTCACCGCCGGCTTGATGCCGTAGAGGATGGCCTGCACCAGGGGCACGTCACCGAAGGCTAGATACACCCAGGTGAGCAGCATCAGCAGGAACAGGGAAGGCAGCACGAACAGGGTGCCGGCGATGATGCCACCCAGGCTGCCGTGCATGAGCCAGCCGATGTAGGTGGCCAG
>JBHEOJ010000084.1:0-8854 GCA_046260855.1 Thioalkalivibrio sp. | reverse complement strand
CAGGAAACGGTGCTCGGAGATCCAGCGCCGGCGCTCCACCAGCTCCTGATGCATGATGCTGATCTGCCCGGCGGGCCCGCCGAAGCTGATAAAGCCGAGTTTGAGCCACCAGCGAAGAGCTTCGAGCAGGCCGACCGGTGCAGGTTTTTCAGTGGGTGTCGTCATCGCTGCGCATTGTACGCCGGTTTGCTACCGTTCGGTTGTCAGTGCCAGAGGGATTTTTGCCACAGAGGACACAGAGGTCACAGAGGGAGAAACACACACAAGACCGGATCGATTCTGTTCTCTGAGACCTCTGTGCCCTCTGTGGCTTATCCAAAAAAACTTCGGTAGATCCAGAGGCTAGATATTGTGCTGCCCTAGCCCGCCTATCTCACCGGGCTAGTGGTGCGCCTGGACTTCGCGGCGTTTGAGCCATGCCTTTTCGATTTCCACCAGCACGAACAGCAATATGCCGAATGCCAGGATGCGTCCCCACTCAACCCAGCCGATGGCCGTGGTGCCGAACAGGAACTGAAGCGGCGGGGCATAAGTGAACAGCGCCTGCAGAAAGACCAGAACGCCGATGGCGATGAGCACGGGGCGACTGCCCAGAATACCCGCCCGGTTGAATGCTGGCTCCAGGATGTAGCGACTGTTGAACAGGTAGAACACCTGTCCCATGACCAGGGTGTTGATGGCCACGGTGCGGGCCAGTTCCACTGACACCCCCTGGGATTGCATCCACATGAAGTGGCCAAAGGTGCCCAGTACTAGCAGGGCCGAGACGAATGCCACCCGCCATATCAGGAAGCCGGAGAGGATGGGCGTGTTGGGCGGCCGGGGAGGACGTTTCATCACCCCTGGCTCCATGGGCTCGAAGGCCAGGGCCAGGGCCAGGGTTACGGCGGTGACCATGTTCACCCACAGCACCTGCACGGGTGTGAGCGGCAGGGTGAGCCCCAGCAGGATGGCGGCGACGATGGTGAAGCCCTGGCCGCCGTTGGTGGGCAGCAGGAACAGGATCGCCTTGCGCAGGTTGTCGTAGACGGTGCGGCCTTCCTCCACGGCGTGGGCGATGGAGGCGAAGTTGTCGTCGGCCAGTACCATCTCGGCGGCCTCCCGGGCCGCCTCGGTGCCCTTGATGCCCATGGCCACGCCCACGTCGGCGCGTTTCAGTGCCGGGGCGTCGTTTACCCCGTCGCCGGTCATGGCCACCACGTGGTCATTGGCCTGGATGGCGCGTACCAGGCGCAACTTGTGCTCCGGTGTGGCGCGGGCGAACACGTCTATCTCGCGCACCTTCTCACGCATCTCTTCATCGGAGATCTGTTCCAGTTCATGCCCGGCCATGACGCCGCCGGAGGTGTCGATACCCAGGTCGTTGGCGATGGCCCTGGCGGTGACGGCGTGGTCACCGGTGATCATCTTCACCACGATGCCTGCCGCCTGGCATTCGGCCACGGCGGTGATGGCCTCGTCCCGGGGCGGGTCGATGATGCCGCACAGGGCCACCATGGTGAGGCCGCCGTCCTCAATGTCGGGAAACTCCAGACTGCGCTTGTTCGCGTCCACGTCCTTCACGGCAAGGGCCAGCAGCCGTTGGCCCTTGCCTGCGATCTCGTCCATGTGCCGTTGCCAGCGCTCCGCGTCGATGTCCCGGTCGCCATCCCCGGTGCGCTCCCGGCTGCAGACCGCCAGCACCCGCTCCGGCGCACCCTTGAGATACACGAAGCTGTGATCGCCCTCGTGGTGATGGTGCAGGGTGGCCATGAACTTGTAGGAGGACTCGAAGGGGATCACGTCGTCCCGGGGATAGAGTTCACTCATCTCCGTATGATCCAATCCGCCCTTGAGGGCCGCAGTGACCAGGGCCCCCTCGGTGGGGTCTCCCTCCAATACCCAGGTGCCGTCGCGCTGGCGCACCTCCGCGTCGTTGCACAGCAGGATGCCGCGCAGGGCCTCGGCGAGCACCGGGTGCTCGTTCGGGTCCACGTCCTGGCTGTCACGGGAAAATCCGCCGTGGGGTTCGTAGCCCACGCCGCCCGCCTCGAAGGTGTCGTCTGCGGTGACGATGGACTTGACCGTCATCTCGTTGCGGGTGAGGGTCCCGGTCTTGTCGGAGCAGATGGTGGTGACCGAGCCCAGGGTCTCCACCGCCGGCAGGCGGCGGATGATGGCATTGCGCGAGGCCATGCGTTGCACGCCGATGGCCAGGGTAATGGTCATGATGGCGGGCAGGCCCTCGGGGATCGCCGCAACCGCAAGACTCACCGCCGCCAGGAACATCTCCATGACGTCGTAGTCGCGCACCCAGTAGCCGAAGGCGAAGGTGACCAGGGCCAGGACCACGATGGCCACGGACAGCCAGCGGCCGAACACGGCGATATCCCGCAACAGGGGCGTGGTCAGCTGCTGCACCTCGCCAAGCATAGTGGAGATGTGGCCGATCTGCGTGTCCGCGCCGGTTCCGACCACCACGCCGCGGCCCTGGCCGAAGGCCACCAGGGTGCCGGAATACCCCATGTTGACCCGGTCACCGAGGTCCGCGTCCTCGGCCACGGGATCGGTCTGTTTGTCCACGGCCACCGATTCACCGGTGAGCATGGCCTCGTCGATGCGCATGTTGTGGGCGCGCAGCAACCTCAGGTCGGCGGGTACCTTGTCCCCTGCCTGCAGGAACACCATGTCGCCGGGCACCAGTTCACCGGCGGGTACAGTGCGGCGCTGTCCATCCCGTAGCACCTGCGCCTTAGGTGAGAGCATGTTGCGAATGGCATCCAGTGCCTGCTCCGCCTTGCCCTCCTGGATGAAGCCGATGATGGCGTTGATGAGCACCACGCCGATGATCACGCCGGTATCCACCCAGTGTTGCAGTAAGGCGGTGCCCACGGCGGCGGCGATGAGCACGTAGATGAGCACATTGTGGAACTGCAGCAGGAAGCGTTTCAGGGGGCCGGTGCGCTGCGCTGGCGGCAGGCGATTGTGGCCATAATGCGCCAGGCGCTGGCTGACCTGTTCTGCGCCGAGCCCCTGCTCAGAGGCCTCCAGACGGGCGAGGGCATCCTCCCCGCGCAGGGCATGCCAAAGGGGGGCGTTGTTGGGGGTATCGCTCATGGTGTGCGTTCCTGGATCCCTGGTTGCGTAGGCTCATGTTCGGAAATCCGTACGTAGTCCGCAAGGACGATTTTCCGGCGGATTGCGCGGGGTCAGATTTCATGCGATTTGGGGCAGGGTCGTGGGGGCTGTTCACCACGAAGCACACGAAGGGCACGAAGAAAGGATGATGGGCTGGTTGGATTGGGGCGTGTCTGACCTTTTCGGTTATTTATCTGGGATTTCGTGGTTTTTCCGACAAAAATCATGGGTTCTCGCCAAGACGCGAAGAACGCAAAGGAAAGATTATTAAATATTCTTGTGTCTTCTTGGCGTTCTCTGCGTCTTTGCGAGAGACAAGGTTCTTAAGTGTAGATCAAGCAACCATGCCGATATTGATGGCTGAAGTCCGGGATAGGCGGGGCCTTCCCAGCCCAAAGTCTCTTCTTCGTGCCCTTCGTGTGCTTCGTGGTAAAAAACGCCCTTGCACCCAAATGCACAATCAGGAACCACAGCAACCCGGACCGGATTCCTGAATGGGCGGGCAGGGTACGTCGCCGTAGGAGCAGAACACGCAACAATCGCCGGGCTTGGGGCGCAGGAGGGTGCGGCAATCCTCGCACTCGTAATACCACTGGCAGGCGTCCGTGGGCATGGTCTCGGTCTTCGCGTGACCGCAGTGGGGGCAGGTGAGGGTGGATTGCAGGGTCGTTTCACTCATGGCGTTGTGACCTGTGCTGGAACGGGGCAGGCCAGGGGCGCACAGCTGCCCGTGACCGGGGCGCTGTCCATGGTCTCGAGGGTCTGCCGGTACTGGACGTTGTCGGGGGCGAGCCCGACGGCGCAGCGTGCCGCCTGGCGGGCCTGTTCGCCACAGCCGTGTGCTTTGAGTACGTGGGCCAGGTTGTTCCAGCCGGCGTGGGCATCAGGTTGCTGTGCGATGAGTGTGCGAAAGGCGGCTTCGGAGGCATCCAGCTCGCCCAGTGCATAGCGCAGGTTGCCCAGGGCGATCCAGCTCACTGCCTGCTCCGGCCAGCGGCGGGTGGCGGTCTCGTAGGCCGTGGCGGCCGTGTCGATGCGTCCCGTGGTTTCCAGGGCATTGGCGGCCCGCAGCCACGCCAGAGCCTCGGCCGTGACCGGCGGGCTGTCGGGGGGCACGGTGACGAACGCCCAGCGCCCGCCCCGGCGCCAGGTGCGTTCGAAGCGGCTGAAGCTGTTCACGTGGCGTTCGATAGTGCCAGAACGCAACACGATCTCCCGGGCGGGCAGGTCGTAGCCGATTACCACCGCGTAATGCCAGTAGGGGGCGAAGTTCAGCCCCAGGTTCTGGAACACCAGCACCGGGTGGCCCGCGGCCACCTCACGAAGCACGTCTTCCAGTTGCGGGGCCAGGGTGTAGGCCACCAGCTCCCGTGACCGGGCGGAGGCCAGCATCTCCGTCTGCAGGCTGCCCTGACGCTCCGGCAGGTAGACCTCGGAGACCAGGGCGTCGGGCCCGATCTCGATGCCCTGGTCCACCAGCAGGGTGGCCAGGGCGGCGGGGCCGCACTGGTAGTCCTCCTGGGGGAAGAAGGCGACGTGGGTCAGTTCCACCTGTGCAGGCAGATCCGCGGGGGCGTCTCGGGAGAGTTGCTTGCTCTGGGGTGCGGTGGCACAGCCCGTGAGGAGCAGGGCGGAGAGGGCCAGCAGAAAAAAAACGGCGCCCGCCAGGGAGCGGGCGCCGGATAGCACGGGCATGCTTAGCGCACGGGGCGGATGAACGCGAAGATATCGGTCACGCCCAGAGCGTCCAGGATCACCAGCACCAGGAAGATGATGGCGACGGCCTCCAGCACACCGGCGCCGGCGGGCAGTTCGGCCAGGCGCTCGTTGAGTGCGGCCACTTCGCTGTCGGTCATGCGAGCAATGCGCTTGGCGGCGGCCTCGGGGGCCACACCCATGCGTTCCATCTGCTGGCGCATGTCATCCCGGCTCAGGGTCTGCATCAGCTGTGCCCGGTCCATCTGGGCCTGTTCGTTGGTCAGCAGTTCCCCGGTGCCCACCATGGAGGCGTGCAGGGGCGAGGTGACCAGGGCAAACAGCAGCAGGGTGGCGGCTACGGTCATCAGGTTGCGCAGTCCGGATTTGAACATCGGCTTTCTCCTTGGGAGATTTTTGTTTGAGTTGATGGCGGGTCAGTTGACCGGGCGGATAAACGGGAAGATGTCCGTAGCGCCGATCACATCGGTGACCACTAATACGATGAAGACGACTACCAGCACACCCAGTATACCGGCACCTGCAGGCATCTCGTCCAGACGTTCGTTCAGGGCGACGACCTCGGCGTCGGTCATGCGGGCCACACGGTCAGCGGCCTGGGAGGGGTCTACGCCGAGGATGGTGAGCTGATCGCGCACATCATCCCGGTCCAGGGCGGCGAGCAGCCGGTCCCGGTCCGCCAGGGACTGTTCCGTGGCCAGCAGATCGCCGGTACCCACCATGCCTGCTATTGCAGGACTCAGGGCGCCACCGAGCAGCGAGAACAGGCACAACAACACGAGGATGCGTCGGACAAGTGGATTTTTGAACATGGCAGTCATCTCCAGGGATGGGGTGTCAAATGGGAAACATTCTTGTTCTACTTTTTGCCCCCGTCAATTGCCAAGGGGCCCTTTTGTGGTCTCTGTCAGGTGAGTGGGGCAGTACACTAGTGCGCAAGTGTGTATCCGGAGCTGTGTGTGGAGCGTGCTTCCAAGAAGGAAATCCTGGGCTGGGCGATGTTCGACTTCGCCAACCAGGCCTATACCCTGCTTATTATCACCGTGGTCTTCGGTGATCTGTTCACCCGGGTCATCGTGGGCGATGCCCACAACGACTATCGTCTGGGGAATCTGTTGTGGAGCGTGGCCCTGGCGGTGAGTTACCTCGCGGTGGTCATTGTCGGCCCGTTGAGCGGCGCTATCATGGATTTTGCCGCCGCCCGAAAGCGCTTTCTGTGCGGTAGCTATCTTATGACCGTGGTGACCACGGCAATGCTCTATTTCGTCGCGCCTGGCTACATCTGGCTGGGTATGCTGCTGATCATCCTGTCCAACTTCGGCTACGCCATCGGCGAGTCCTTCATCGCCAGCTTCCTGCCCGACCTTGGCCCGCCCGATTCCCTGGGCTGGATCTCCGGCTTCGGCTGGGCCCTGGGCTATGTGGGCGGGCTGCTGGCCACGGCCTTCGCCCTGATGTTCCTGGGGGAGGTGAGCCTGGAGAACTTCGAGAATGTGCGCTGGGTAGGGCCGTTCGCCGCGGCATTTTTCCTGGTTACCGCTCTCCCCACCTTCCTGTGGCTCCAGGAGCGCGGGCGTCCCCGGCGCCTGGCTCGGCGCAGCAGTTACGTGGTGCTGGGTCTGCGCCGGGTGCAGGCCACGGTGCTGACCCTGGGTGCCCATCGGGATCTGGCCTGGCTGCTGGTGTCGGTGTTTTTCGCCATGGCAGGCATCTACATCATCATCTCCTTCACCTTTATCTATGGTGCCCAGGTGGTGCGCTGGGACGAGGGCAGCCGGGTGATCATGTTCGTGGTGGTGCAACTCACCGCCGCCGCCGGGGCCCTGGGCTTTGGCTTCATCCAGGACCGTATCGGTGCCAAGTTGACCTATGGCATCACCCTGGCCCTCTGGCTCCTGGCCATCCTGCTGATCTACGCCACCCCGGCCATTGCCGCCTGGCTGACGGTTAGCAACGGGGTGATCGTCGAGCCCCAGCAGGTGTTCGTAGTGGTGGGCTCCGTGGCAGGTCTATGTCTCGGCTCCACCCAGTCTGCGGGTCGCGCCCTGGTGGGGCAGTTTGCGCCCCGACTCAAGGCGGCGGAGTTCTTCGGCTTCTGGGGTCTGTCCAGCAAGCTGGCGGCCATCGTGGGGCTTCTGGGTATCGGTCTGCTCCAGCACTGGGTGGGCCTGCAGGCGGCGATCCTGCTGTGTCTGCTACTCTTTGCCATGGCGCTGCTGGCCATCTTTCCCATCAACGAGGCCCGTGGCCGAGCCGCCGCCGTGCATGAACGCCTGGAGCGCACTCCATGAAAGTGACCGCTGTCTATCCCGGAACCTTCGACCCCATTACCCATGGTCATACGGACATCGTGCGCCGCGCCACGCGCCTCTTCGACCGGGTGGTGCTGGCGGTGGCGGCCAGTCCTGCCAAGCGACCCTTCTTCAGCCTGGAAGAGCGGGTGGCCCTGGCCCAGGATGCCTTGGTGGGGCTGGGTAACGTCGAGGTGGTGGGCTTTCGCCGCCTGTTGGCCAACTTCATGGCCGAGCAGAATGCCCAGGTGATCCTGCGCGGCCTGAGGGCGGTCTCGGACTTCGAACACGAGTTCCAGCTGGCCAGCATGAACCGTCACCTGGCCCCGGATCTGGAGACCCTGTTCCTCACCCCTGCCGAGGAATACGCCTACGTCTCCTCAAGTCTGGTGCGGGAAATTGCCATTCTGGGTGGCGATGTCTCACACTTCGTCTCCCGCCCGGTGGAAGCTGCGCTCAAGGAGCGTATGGGCTAAAATGCCCTCCAGACAAGCCCCCGAGTTGTGCGGGCATGTCACGGAATATCAAGAGGAAATCCCCCCATGGCCCTGATGATCACCGACGAATGCATCAACTGCGATGTGTGCGAGCCTGAGTGCCCCAACAACGCCATCTCCCCCGGTGACGAGATCTATGAGATCGATCCGGACCTGTGCACCGAATGCGTGGGCCATTACGACACCCCCCAGTGCGTGGAGGTCTGCCCCGTGGACTGCATCCCCAAGGATCCGGATCGCGTGGAAGGTCAGACGGTACTGATGGCCAAGTACGATAGCCTCATGGCGGCCAAGATCTGATGGCCAGTCAGCACAATCCGTCTTGCACAAGGGGCCTCATGGGCCCCTTGTTACGTCTGGTCCGGGTATTCACTGCAAACCCGGTTCACCACGAAGCAGACAAGGATTATATGAGGAAAGGGCGTTTTTCTCGCCAAGACGCAAAGTTCGCCAGGTGGGGATCAAGAGTCCCCGACGCCTCTGCGACCTTCGCGCGCTTGGCGAGAGACGGGTCTTTTCTTGGGCCTTCGCAAAAAGCTGTTTACCACGAAGCACACGAAGGGCACGAAGGTGAATGGGGTTTTAAATCCAGCCTGCTTCGTGCCCTTCGTGTGCTTCGTGGTTCAAAACGCCCATGTCAGCAGCAACACCCGACCTCCGGATCCATCCGCGTCGCTTCCGTATTGCTGCTTGGCCTGTTGCTGGTTGCGGGAGCGGCGTCGGCCGGGGAGCGGCCCGGTGTTGCGGCCATTGCTTCGGCCCATCCCATGGCTACGGCGGCCGGTCACGAGGTTCTCAAGCGGGGCGGCAATGCCTTTGATGCGGCCATTGCGGTGACCGCCGCCCTGGGCGTGGTGGAGCCCTATGGCTCCGGCCTCGGCGGCGGGGGGTTCTTCCTGCTGCACCGGGAAGAGGACGGCTTTCAGACCATGCTGGACGGGCGCGAGACCGCCCCCGGCGCTGCCCATCGGGACATGTATCTGGACGAACAGGGAGAAGTCATCCCCGGGCTCTCGGTGAACGGTCCCTTGTCCGCCGGCATCCCCGGCATGCCGGCCGCCCTGGTTCACTTGGCCGAAGGCTACGGTGCGCTGCCCCTGTCCGAGTCCCTGGCCCCCGCCGTGCGCCTGGCCAGGAAGGGTTTCCCCGTGGATGCGGTCTACCGGCGCATGGCCACTTTTCGGCTGGAGGCCCTAAACGCCCATCCTGAGGCGGCCCGCATCCTGCTGGAGC
>JBHEOJ010000083.1:9500-9775 GCA_046260855.1 Thioalkalivibrio sp. | reverse complement strand
GGCGTCGGCACAGGGCCCATACCTGCTCCGTGCCATAGGGCCAGTAGGATTCGCCGCCCAGGTGATCAATGATGATCAGGCGAGCCTTTTGCAGCACTTCGTCCAGGTACAGGTCCACCGAAGCGGGTTGCCCCAGATGCAGCAGGTTGGCCAGGCGGACCGAAGGATAGGCGCCCTTTGCCCCCTTGTCGGGGTCGCGGGCCTGCGGGCATTGGGCCGCCAGCAGGGCCAGGGTGGTGTCCGCGGCACTGAGGATGACGATATCGGCGGGGGGG
>JBHEOJ010000083.1:0-9490 GCA_046260855.1 Thioalkalivibrio sp. | reverse complement strand
CGTGATCACCGTATCGTCATCGACGAACCCGCCGGGTTGTGCCGCCAGCAGATGCATCAGGCAGTCGCTGCCAGGGCTGCCGGTTGCAGGGCCTGCTCCAGGACGTCGGCCGACAGATCCTGACCGATCAGCACCAGGCGGGTACTGCGGTCCTCCTGAGCGCCCCAGGGGCGGTCGAAATAGCTGTCAAAACGACTCCCCACGCCGTGCACCACGAGGCGCATGCGTTTCTCCGGCAGGGCCGCGAAACCCTTCACGCGGAAGATGCGATGATCCCGCACCAATTGCTGCAGCTGTTCCAGCAGCCTGTCGCGATCCACCTGCGGCAACCTCACCACGACCGAGTCGAACTGGTCGTGGTCATGATCGTGGTGATGATCACC
This sequence comes from Thioalkalivibrio sp., assembly GCA_046260855.1. GTDB lineage: Bacteria > Pseudomonadota > Gammaproteobacteria > Ectothiorhodospirales > Ectothiorhodospiraceae > Thioalkalivibrio_A. The sequence continues at coordinate 9,107 of JBHEOJ010000083.1, read as the reverse complement.
GTCCCCATGGGCGTGGTCGTGATGCCCGGCACGCAGGTGAATGCCGTCTTCCGAGGCACTGCCCAGGCCCATCATCAGCGCCGGATCGACACGTCCATGGTCACTGGAGACGATCTTTACCTGGGGCGGGATCTCACCGCGCACCAGTCCCGTCACCCGTTCCACCGCTGCCCCGTCCGCCAGATCGGTCTTGCTCAGCACGACGATATCGGCTGCCGACAGCTGATCTTCAAAGAGTTCATGAAGGGTGGAGGCGTGGTCCAGATTCGGGTCCGAGCGGCGTTGCCGGTCCACTGCCTCGGGGTTGGCGGCGAACTGTCCCTGGGCGGTGGCGGGCACGTCCACCACGGTGACCACGGCATCCACGGTGCAACCGGTCTTGATCTCCGGCCAGTTGAAGGCCTGCACCAGGGGTTTGGGCAGGGCCAGCCCGGAGGTCTCGATGAGGATGTGATCGATCTCGTCCCGCCGTTCCATCAGGGCCTTCATCACCGGATAGAAGGCCTCCTGCACGGTACAGCACAGGCAACCGTTGGCCAGTTCGTAGAGGGTGCCGGCGTCCTCCCCGGACTCGTCACAGCCGATGCCGCAACCCTTGAGGATCTCGCCATCCATGCCCAGTTCGCCAAACTCATTCACGATCACGGCGATGCGCCGCCCCTGGGCATTTTGCAGGAGATGGCGTAATAGAGTGGTCTTGCCACTGCCCAGAAAGCCAGTGACGATGGTAGCCGGAATTCTTGATCGGGATGTCATGAAAACGCTCGCTCGCGCGCCGCCCGCGCATCGATGGGATGGATGCGCCACGGGGGCGGTACGTGCCATGGAGGAGAGGTCAAGCGCGGTCCGGCTCCACCCGGCACGCCGCACCCCGCGGCACCTGGTCTTCAACAGGCCGGTCTCCGGGCTCGTGGTGGGTCTTCGCCGTGGGGAGCTGCCTTCCCATGAGATCCGCCCTGGGGACGGGGTCTCACAGTGGCCTGGGTTCTCCATGTTCACCACTTACCGTTGCGGGGGCAGCGCCGGGGTGATCGCCTGAGCGATGTCACCGGCTTCCCGTTTCAACCCGATGGATGGGCCGTCAAGGCCCCGGGTCACCTGCTGAAGTCTGAAGATAACCGCGCAAATGTAGCAGGCATCCGCCGTGGGCTCAAATTGAGGGCGAACACATGATCAAAGATCATCCAGTCGTTCAAGCAGACGATGGGCGTGTTCCAGGGTGGCCTTGCGCTCGGGTTCATCCATGCGCTGCCAGGCGCGATAAGGCATGGCCATGCGCGGGTTGGCGGCAAAATCCGCCTCGTGGCGGAGCATGAAATCCCAGTAGAGTGAATTGAACGGGCAGGCATCGGCGCCGTGGCGGCGGGTAGCGGCATACCGGCAACCCTTGCAGTAGTCGGACTGGCGCTTGATATAGCTGGCCGAGGCGGCGTAGGGCTTGCTCGCCACCAGCCCACCATCGGCGTACTGGCTCATGCCACGGGTATTGGGCATCTCCACCCATTCGAAGGCATCGATGTAGATCCCCAGATACCAGGCGTCCACTGCGTCCGGGTCACATCCCGCCAGCAGGGCGAAATTGCCGGTGATCATCAGGCGCTGGATGTGGTGCGCATACGCCAGTCGCAGTGACTGGCCGATGGCATGACGCAGGCAGGCCATCTGAGTCTCGCCGGTCCAGTACCAGCGTGGCAAGGGCCGGCGGGCGTCCAGGGCGTTGGTCTGCGCGTAGTCCGGCATGCGGCCCCAGTAGACGCCGCGGACGTATTCGCGCCAACCCAGGATCTGGCGCACGAATCCCTCGCAGGCAGCGATGTCCACCTCGCCCGCCTCGAAGGCCTGAATCGCCGCATCCATCACCTCCCGCGGATGCAGCATCTTGATATTGAGCGCAAAGGACAGCCCCGAATGGAACAGCAGTGGCTCCTGAGTGCTCATCGCGTCCTGAAAACGGCCAAAATGCGGCAGGACCTGTTTGACGAACACCGCCAGCCCCTCGCGGGCTTGCGACCGGGTCAGCGGCCAGGCCAGCGCATGTGCACTGGGCTCCCCGAAGGTGCGTACCCCGGCGGCGACGATCTCCTCCCATAGCGCCGAGACATCCGTGGGCGCCCACGGCCAGACCGGAGCCGGCGGCTCTCCAGGCCAGCGGGCCCGGTTATCCGCATCGTAGTTCCAGCGCCCGCCCACCGGCTTGTGATTGTCGTCGAGTAGCAGACCATGGCGGCGACGCATGTCGCGATAGAAATACTCCAGGCGCGGCACCCGCTCGCTGAAAGCCTGGGCCAGGTCATCCCGATCCCGCAGGAAATGTGCCGAATCCACCACGGTGGCTGGCAGGTCGAGCCGGGCTGAGGCCTCATCAAGCAGCCGTTCCACGCGCCATTCATCCGCCTCCATGCGCTCGAACCGGGTCGCCTGGTAACGCGCGGCCAACTGCACAAGATTGGCGGCAAAATCCTGCTGGTTGTCACGATCGCCGATGCGCAGGTAGTGAACACGGTGACCGGCAGCCCGCAGGGCCTCGGCAAAGCCCCGCATCGCCGCAAAGATGGCCAGCACCTTTTGGGCGTGGTGCACCACGTAATCGGTCTCGCTGCGAATTTCCATCATCACCACAACGCAACCGGGATCCGGCTGGCGAAACCAGGGGTGTGAGGCGTTCAGCTGATCACCCAGCACCAGGCGCAACGTGGTCATGCCGGCCCCCTCCCCGCCCCCACCGAGCCCCGTTGACGACGACAGCGCTCGGAGCAATAGCGCACCTCATGCCAGACGCGGGCCCACTTGCGCCGCCAGGCAAACGGCCGGCCGCAGACTGCGCAGGTCCTGGTGGGCAGATTGGGTTTGGCGTGGCTCATCGGGCACACTCACAAGGCTGCTGAAGGCCGACCTCAGGCTGCTTTCGATTCTCTGGGCTGGCGGGGCAACACCGAATGAAATTTACTTCAACCTACCTCTGACTCGAAAGGCGGAGGGCACTGTGCCACTCCCCTTCGCGGGCAGGCCGCTCCCACCGGGGGGATTCTATCGGGCGCTATGGCCCCCCTCAAGCGCCCCATACTCCGATGCTGCGCCCTTCCACCGTTCGCTCGGTCTCCCAGATCCGCTCCTCCCAGGTCACCTCGGGATCCCGATTGAAGATCACCAGGTGGGCCTCGTCGGCCCCCACCTGGCTGGCATACGATGCGGTCTGGACCAGCCCCTGGCTGATGACGCCCTCCAGCGCGCCACGCTGCAGCTTGAGCTCGATCACAATGCGCTGCATCGGCCCATGAAAACCCCTGGCCGGGTCCGTGGGCCATTCGATGAACAGATCCGTGCGCTTGCGGCCCAGACCATATTCCCGGCTGATGCGGCCACCACCATTCACGATCCGCTGCAGGAAGGCCTGCATCAGCAACTGCGGGCCCGCCTCCTTGTAATCAAAGCGTTCCAGCCAGCTGTCAGCATTTTCGCGGAAGAACTGCTGGAAGGCCCGCAGCAGCCTGGGCATGTCAAGGCCACGGGCTGGGGTGAGATACCAGGCAGTTTCCTGGTTGGGAATGCGCACCTGCGTGGTCCAGGTCAACTCCCGCGGAATGACTTCTCGGTAGATACGATTACTGATACGCACCCGGGGACGGACCTCGACCAGACCCAGGTCGTGAACGTATTCCAGATCGTCCAGGGGGAGTTGCTCCAGCCCCTCCTCACCCGAGGCCAGCAACTCACTGATCACGCGGCACACGCGGGGCTCTCGCAATTTGTCCGCCAATTGATCCAGGTGCGTGGCCCGGGACTGGATCAGCGCCTCCCGGGCGGCCCGGTAGTCCTCCAGGGATAATGGACGAGCCCGGTCGCGGGCGGGCTTGAAGCGCCAGGTGAGCTCATAGCCCAGGGCATTCACCAACCAGGGCTGGCCATAGGTGTCTTCCCATAGCTCCGGGAAGATGGCCGGATCAAGGAGTTGGCCCGTCTCATCGGAGTGCTGCTGCCACAGGGTTTGGCATTCTTCTTTGGTGAAGTTGCCCATGCGCAGCGACTCGGCCTTGATGTTGAAGGCGCTGCCGCCGGTGATCACCTGGGCCCCTTCCTGGTGCAGGCGGTAATCCCGCACGTCGCGCACGCCGCACAGCACGATGCTCTGGGGGAAGGCATCCGGTCGCTGCGGGTAGCCAGCGCGGATCTGGCGCAACAGCGAGATCAGCGTGTCGCCCACCAGGGCGTCCACTTCGTCCAGGAACAGTAACGTGGGGCGACCAGCGTGCTGCGCCCAGTGTTGAAGGACCTGTGTCAGCAGGTTCTGTGGAGAGATGCCCGTGCGCCGACCTTCATACCATCGGGACAGGTGATCATCCTTCAGGTAGAGCTGGATGGAATTGACCAGGGCGTCGCAGACGGCCAGCATGCCCTTTTCCTCGTCCCCCCTTGCCGCCTGGGCGCCCTCGATGTTGGCATAGGCGCAGGCGTAACGCCCCCGGGCATTGATCGCCTCCATCATCGCCAGCAGCGTGGTGGTCTTACCCGTCTGGCGCGGGGCATGGAGGACAAAATACCGCTTCTGCTCGATCAGCGCCTGCAGGTCCTCCCAGTCGATACGACTCAGGGGATCAATGGCGTAGTGGTCGGCGGGAACCGTGGGTCCGGCATTGTTGAAGAAACGAGGCATGAGCGCAGTATAGGCCTCAAGTTGCCCAACGAACCAACACGCCTGTCACACGGGGCATGCTGACCTCGCCCACCTTATTCAAGGACCACGCCACCCGACATCCCGACCACGCCTCTGTGATGATATACAGAAACGGCCACCTTACAGGCAACCCATAGGTAAAAATAAAGCTACTGATTGGAATTGCCAATCGTTCGCGATTGCATTATCTTCACGCTATCCACGATCCATCCGATCCGGAGGCAGGCATGAATCAGCAATCCCAAGGCTACGCCCTCACCATGGCGCAGGAGGATCAGACCGTGCGCGTCGTCGCGCTGCGTGCTGGACGCAACCTGGATCGGCGGCTCACGGAGCTGGGCATCCACATCGGCAGCGAGTTGCGCGTGGTGCAGCGTCAGGGCAACGCCCTGGTGGTCTCCCGGGATCAGGCCCGCATTGCCATCGGCGCGGGCATGGCCATGAAGATTCTGGTGGTGCCGGCGGAGATGCCCGCCGCCAGCAACGACACGGGCGCCGGGACGGCCGCAGCGGAGGCTCGGCAATGACGCTGAAGGAACTGAATGTCGGGGAGACCGGCACCGTCGCCGGCTACGCCCCGGCCGCCCGGGCCTACCGCCGCAAACTCCTGTCCATGGGGCTCACGCCGGGGACGGAGTTTCGCATCACCCGCATCGCCCCCATGGGCGATCCCGTGGAGATCCAGGTCCGCGGGTTCAAACTCAGCCTGCGGCGCGACGAGGCCGACGCCCTGCACGTGGAGAAACGCTGATGTCCGAGAGATTCGTCATCGGGGTGGTAGGCAACCCCAACTGCGGCAAGACCACCCTGTTCAATGCCCTCACCGGCGCCAAACAGCGGGTGGGCAACTGGCCCGGGGTCACCGTGGAGCGCAAGATCGGCCATTACCGCTTCGAGGGGGCCGAGTACGAGATCGTCGACCTGCCGGGCACCTATGCCCTGGACGTCACCAGCGAGGACGTCTCCCTGGACGAGAAGATCGCCCGGGACTACGTTCACGGCGGCGAGGCGGATCTGATCGTCAACATCCTGGATGCCTCCAACCTGGAGCGCAACCTCTACCTCACCACCCAATTGCTGGAAATGCGGCGCCCCGCAGTGGTCGCCCTGAACATGATGGACGGGGCCAAAGACGCAGGCATGGACATCGACGTGGACCGCCTGTCCAAGCGCCTGGGCTGCCCGGTGGTCCCTTTGGTGGCCTCGAAACGGGAGGGCATCGACGCCCTGAAACAGGCCCTGGCCTCGGCGGCACGCAGCCGTCCTGTCTCCGACATCCGCATCCCCTATGATCCGGCCCTGGAACAGGCCATCGACGACCTGCTGCCGGACCTGGAACCCGCGGCGAAACGCGCCGGGGCCGATGCCCGCTGGCTCGCCTCCCGGGCCCTGGAGGGGGATGACCTGGCCCTGCGCCTGGCCACCGACGCCGTCAGCCCGGACCATCTGGAGCGTCTGCGGGACGGCCTGGGGGAGGACGTGGACATCCTCCTGGCCGATGGCCGCTACGGCTTCGCCCACAAGGTAAGCGACGAGGCGGTCAAACGCAGGGGCGAGGTCACCCGCAGCCTCTCGGACCGCATCGACCGGGTCCTGCTCAACCGGGCCCTGGGCATCCCCATCTTCCTGGCCGCCATGTACCTGATGTTCATGTTCACCATCAACATCGGCGGTGCCTTCATCGACTTCTTCGATCTGTTCACCGGCACCCTGCTGGTGGATGGCCTGGGCCGCCTGATGGAGGGCCTGGGCTCACCCGACTGGCTCACCGTGGTCCTGGCCGACGGCATCGGCGGGGGGATCCAGGTGGTGGCCACCTTCATCCCGGTGATCGCCTCGCTGTATCTCTTCCTCTCGTTTCTTGAGGACTCGGGCTATATGGCCCGGGCCGCCTTTGTCATGGACCGGGCCATGCGGGCCGTGGGTCTGCCAGGCAAGTCCTTCGTGCCGCTGATCGTGGGCTTTGGGTGCAACGTGCCAGCCATCATGGCCACCCGCACCCTGGAGCAGCCCCGGGACCGGCTCATGACCATCCTCATGGCCCCGTTCATGTCCTGCGGCGCGCGTCTGCCGGTCTACGCCCTGTTCGCCGCCGCCTTCTTCCCGGTGGCGGGGCAGAACATGGTCTTCGGGCTCTACCTCATCGGCATCGCCGCGGCGGTGCTCACCGGGCTGATCATGAAGAAGACCCTGCTTCAGGGCCAGAGCATGCCCTTTATCATGGAACTTCCCCCCTATCACCTGCCCAGCCTCAAGGGGGTGATCCTGCGCACCTGGGAACGCACCCGTGGGTTCATCGTGCGCGCGGGCATGATCATCGTGCCCATGGTGCTGGTGCTCAACTTCCTCAACGCCCTGGGCACCGACGGGAAATTCGGTCATGAGAACACCGACCAGTCGGTACTCAGTGAGGTGGGCCGGAGCATCGCCCCGGCCTTCGGTCCCATGGGGCTGGACGAGGAGAACTGGCCGGCCACCGTGGGCATCTTCACCGGTGTGCTGGCCAAGGAGGCCGTGGTGGGGACCCTGGACTCTCTCTATACCACCCTGGCCGTGCAGGACGCCCGGGAGGCCGGAGTGGACATGGCCGATGAATCCGCCTTCAGCCTCCAGGAGGGGCTGAGTGAGGCCTTTGCCACCATCCCTGCTAACCTCAAGGATGCCCTGGGCACCTGGGGAGACCCCCTGGGCCTGAGCGTGGGCGAGGTGGGCGACACCGAGAACGCCGCCGCGGAACAGGGAGTCACCGCCGGCACCTTCGGTGCCATGGCGGAGCGCTTTGACGGTAACGCGGGCGCCTTCGCCTACCTGTTGTTCATCCTGCTCTACTTCCCCTGCACAGCCGCCCTGGCGGCCGTGTTCCGGGAGACCAACCTACGCTGGACAGCCTTCGTGGCCCTGTGGACCACGGGCCTGGCCTACCTGACCGCGACGGTTTTCTACCAGGCGGCCACCTTCGCCCGCCATCCCACCACCTCGGCCGCATGGATCGGCGGGCTGCTGGGGGCCTTCGGGGTCCTCATCCTTATCCTGCGCTGGTGGGGTGGCCGTCAGACCCGGCGCGTTAGCGCCCAGGCACCCCCCTTGGCGGGAGGTGAACGCGCATGATCCTCTCCCAGGTCCTGGATTACCTCAGGACGCACCGGCGGGTCTCCCTGCTGGACCTGCAACACCGGTTCCACGCCGAACCGGAGGCCCTGCGGGCCATGCTGGGCACCCTGGAGCGCAAGGGCCGGGTGCGCCGACTGCCCCCGGGCACGGTGTGTGGCGGGGGGTGCAGCCAATGCGGCCAGACGGCGCCGCAACTCTATGAGATCGCCGAGGGAGGATCACCTTTCCCTGAAGAGGCGCAGCCCCTCATGGACCTGCGCCAGGCCCCCCGCTGAAAGTCCTGAACCAACTCTCTTCCTCTATTTGCGATTGCCCGATCTCCAGGGTATGTGGGGTGGCAGACAGACACGCCTCCAGGATCACCTTATTTTTGGTTCCGAAACCAGGCGAACGCCACTCACCATTGATCTCATTGGAGGCTGTATGCCCAAGTCCACCCGCGAACCCGGAGGGCATGAGCGGTTGCGCGCTGACGCTGAGGAACGGCTCAGGGAAGGCACCGCCCCCCCCACTCGCGGCTGGACGCTGGGAGAGGATGCCCTGGCGCTCCTGTACAGCCTGGCCCGCAACCCGGACAGTGCCAGCGATGCGCTCAGATTACTGCATGAACTGCAAACGCATCAGGTGGAGCTGGACCTGCAGTATCAACAGCTGGAGGCCAACGAGCAGGAGCTTGCCCTGGAAAAGGATCGCTACAAGGTTCTTTTCAACAACGCGCCCGCCGGCTATCTCACTGTGGATCTCGATGGACGGGTCATCGAGGCCAATCCGGCAGGGGCCAAATTGCTTGAGGCCCCAAGAGATCGCCTCGTGGGCCACACCGTAGTCAGTTTCCTGGCGCCCGAAAGTCGAGCAACGCTCGCCGGTCTGCTGAAAGACCTGGCCGAGGGACGCGCAAGCGCATCGTCCTGCTCGGTTTCGCACACGGACGGTGGAGGCGGCTTGCGCCAGCTGCATGTGGTGGCCAATCTGTCTGCCAGCGGCGATGCCGTTCTCATGATCATATTACCCCACCACCCATCCCCCGCAGCCTGACCAGAGCCTCATCGAGTGATGGGCCTGCTAACGTCAGCCCAGGCCCACCTCCACGTGGTGGGTTTGACGGTCATCCACCAGGGGAATCCGGCCCCACCCGGCCTCCAGCGCGACTTCATCCCGGATCTCGGTCCCGTCCAGGGAGACGCGAATGACCCTTCGGGAACCCCCGGCCGCGCCGCTCACCTGGATGTGATAAAAGGTTTCCCGATAGCGGTAATGCAGGGTATAGGCACTCCAGTGGTCGGGGATGCAGGGCGCAATGCGCAGATGATTCACCTCCCGTTGC
>JBHEOJ010000082.1:9589-9939 GCA_046260855.1 Thioalkalivibrio sp. | reverse complement strand
GTTGTTGGTCGTCCTCGGTGTACTGGCGATCCTCGCCATCGGCTACACGGCGCCACCGCTCAAGCTCAGTTACCGCAGCTTGGGGGAGATCGACGTGGCGCTGACCCACAGCGTCGGTGTGCTGCTGTGCGGCTACGTGTTTCTGGGGGCCGACTGGCGTGACCCCTTGCCCTGGCTGTTGAGTCTGCCGCTGCTACTGGCCATCGTTCCGTCGATTACGCTCTCGGGCATTCCCGACCTGGAGTCCGATGCGGCCGAGTTCAAGCGAACGATTGCCGTGCGCCTGGGCGCCTCGGGGGCCCTGCGGGTGGCACTGGTCTGCACGCTGCTTGCGGCCGGTGCGGGTGTGG
>JBHEOJ010000082.1:0-9498 GCA_046260855.1 Thioalkalivibrio sp. | reverse complement strand
CTTATGGGCGTGTCCCTGGGCTATGTCCTGTGGTTCGGGCTGATTCCTCTGATCAATCTGACCTTGCGTTGAGAGCGTACCGCGTGGGCCACCCTGTCACGTAGATAGCCGGGTCGGACTACGGTTACTTACTCTCAACTCAGCAAATTGACGTGAAATCCGGGGTGAACATTGCCCTAGTCGTCCAAATTCGAATATTCGGGTCAGACCGCTATAACTTGCCGAAAAAAATAGAATTGTTTCAAATGAAGGGTGTAAAGCGCGCTTAAACGCCCATTTTTCATGCCCAAATCATGCGTCTAAGCACTCACTGACCGGCCACCTAGCCCCAAGTCCAACAGAGCCGTGTGTCCGAGTCCTTGGCGTCATCGAGTACCGACATGACCGTCGTTCCGGCACGCAATACGCGGCCATGGATAGACCCGTAATCGCCATGAGGTCGGAAGCGTCGTGATCGTTACTCAGTGGGCACCCGGTTGTTATGCACCAGGTTATGCGTCTGAGGGCCCGGTGTTCCATGTCCTGGATTAAATTTCCGTCGCGGTTCGGCCTGCAGGCCCTGAGTAAGGGCTACACTCCTGAAGTTGTATTCCGCAGTTGTTCTAATCCCGTCAACCATGATGAACCCGCGCAGCGGGTTAATGAGGAGGGACTATCCCATGAAACATTCGCGTGTACCGGCCGCCACCCTGTTTCTCGCCGCGGCACTCCTGGGCGGTACGAGCGTGGCGGTCCAGGCCCAGGGGCCGGATATGACATTCTTCGTGACCAGTGTCGGGACAGGCTTTGGTGCGGATCTGGGCGGGCTCGAAGGGGCCGATGCCCACTGCCTCGAACTCGCCAAGGCGGCAGGCTCGCCCCACACCAATTGGCGTGCCTACCTGAGCACCACGGCGCCGGCCGGTCAGCCGGGCGTTAATGCGCGGGATCGCATCGGCAAAGGGCCCTGGCATAACGCCAAAGGGGTCATGGTGGCGGCCAACGTGGACGAGCTTCATTCGCCGTCCAATAATCTCACCAAGGAGACGGCCATCACCGAGAAGGGTGAGGTCGTGAGCGGTCGTGGCGACGCCGTGAACATGCACGACATCCTCACGGGCTCGGATCCCCAGGGGAAGTACTCAACGGCTGGCGGTGACACCACCTGTTTCAACTGGACCAGCAGCGTCGAGGGTTCGGCCATCGTGGGACACCATGACCGGATCGGTCTGACGGACTCGCGGCACATGACGTCATGGAACTCGTCCCACGGCACCCGCGGCTGCAGCCAGGAGGCCTTGCAGGGTACCGGTGGGGCAGGGCTGTTCTATTGCTTTGTCGCCAATTGAACCGGACTGGCTGGGTATTATGCCCGGCTGGCACAAAAAACCCCCGCCCTGGTGGCGGGTTTTTTGTGCCCCGAGTATCAAAAGGCAGGAATCGAGGTCAGGTCTCCCATTGCCCATTGTGTTGATCTAAGAGAACGTGCCAGCAAAATTATCGGCGTCACTGGGTGTGCAATGGGAGACCTGACCCGGGAATGCCGGCTCATGAATGTAACGCTGCCAGCCCCCAGGTATCCGAATCATCCCTACGCCCGGCGGGCAGGTTCATGTTGCCAGTCGGGCCTGAACGAAACCCCCTTTCGGCAGTTGGACGGAAACCATGGCTGCGATGATCAGGATGACGGCAGTGGATCCAAAGGCGACCCAGTGGGTGCCGAAGTATTCGTATCCCCAGCCGCCCAGCCATGAACTGATCATGGCGCCGACCTGGTGCCCCAGGTAGGTCCAGCCGTAGAGCAGGCCGACCAGTCGAATGCCATAGACGTCGGCGAGGATCGCGGAGGAAAGGGCGATGCTGCCTGCCCAGACAACGCCGCCGATGGCGGCCACCACGTACAATTCCCAGACCGTTGCCACCAGCAGCAGGGCAATGAACCCGATCCCACGAATGAGGTAGATGGCTGCCAGCAGGTTCTTGCGCTGCAGGCTATCCGAAAGACGACCGAGGATCAGGGTGCTGGGGATGGCCACGAGGCCGATCAGGCCAATGCCATAGGAGGCGGTGATGGGGTCGAAGCCGTGGTCCACCAGCATGGGCACGCCCTGTGTTCCGAGCAGGTTCATGCTGTATCCGCAGGCAAAGAGGCCGATGGCGATCTGCCAGAACGGGCGCGTGCGGACGGCCTCACGCCAGCTCAGTTCGTATCGAGGGGTGGGCAATTCAAGCGAGTCGCTGCGTTGCTTATCGGTGTGTTCTTTATGCTGGGGAAGATCGGTGTGCTCAGGTGCCTGGTCGCGCATGACCAGGAAGGTCAGGGGGATGATGAGTATGACGAACAGCACGCAGAAACCCAGCAGCGTGTTCTGCCAGCCGACGCTCTGAATCGACAAGCTGAGCGCCGGGGTGAGGATCGCGATGCCGGCCATGGCTCCGGTGGAGAGAAAGAACAGCGCCATGCCGCGTCGCCGGGTGAACCAGCGGGCGATGATGGGTGTGAGGGCGACAGGGCTGACGAAAGAAAATCCGAGTGACATCAGGACGCCGAACGCCAGGAGAAAGGTGAATGGGTGCCGGGCGTTGACTGTCCAGAGGATAGAGACAACCACGACGATGGTGCCAAGCATCAGCACGAAGCGGGTGCCATGGGTGCCGGCCAGGTGTCCGGCAAGGGGCATGCCCAGGCCGTAGCAAAGCATGCCGATGGCCACGATGCCGCCCAGCATGCTGCGGCTCATTTCCAGGTCTTCGGCCATGGGCAGGAAGAACGGGCCGATCCCCATACGCATGCCCACGGTGAGCATCGTGATGAGGGTGGCGGCCGCAACGATGTTCCAGCCGAAGTACCAACGTCCCGTCAGGGTTGTACCCATGAATACACTATCTCTGGAAAGGGGGTCTGGCTGACCACCGTTTTATCGAATCAGCCGCTTGCGAATGAACCGCGTCGCGACCATCAATCCTACCACCCCGTAAGCCGCGATCACCGCCAGGTGCAGCAGCACCTGCTCGGGCATTGTTCCGGTGAGCAGCGGGCGCACCACCTCCACCGTGTGGGCAAGAGGCAGCAGGTAGGCCAGCACCTGCACCGGGGCGGGGAATTGCTCCAGGGGAAAGAACACACCGGAGAGCAGCAGCATGGGTGTGATCGCCAGGGTGAAGTAGTAGAGGAAGAAGTCGTAGCTCTTGGAGAAGGCGGTGACCACCATGGCGCAGGCGCCGAAGGTGAAGCCGGTGAGCAGCAGCACCGGCAGGGCCAGCAGGGCCCAGGCGTTGGCCACCAGGCCCAGCACGGTGGCCACCACGAGGATCGCGGCGGAGCTCATGAGTCCCTTGGTGGCCGCCCAGGCCACTTCCCCCAGTACGATGTCGTCCACCGTGAGCGGTGCGCCCAACATCGCACTCCAGGTATGTTGTACGTCCATGCGGGTGTAGGCGGAGTACATGCCCTCGAAGCTCGCGGTGAACATGGCGCTGGAGCAAATGATGCCTGAGGCCAGGAACACCATGTAGGGCATTTCGCCCAGATCCCCCACCAGCATGCCGAAGCCGTAGCCGAAGGCCATCAGGTAGAGCACCGGCTCGCCGAAGTTCCCCAGGATCGAGGGGATGAGGATCTTGCGCCAGACCTTGAGGTTGCGGCGCCAGACGTGGATGAAACGAAGATTGGGGGACATTTATGGTGGCGTCGTTTAGAGCGTGGATGATGGGTTTGCGTGGTTTCGGTTGCTTCGTGGGTAAGGATGAAGGTTGAAGGATGAAGGATGAACGAAACCCTCATTGTCTGTGCCTTCCGACTGGGACGAGCTGTGTTTGGTCTGATTCATCCTTCATGCTTCTTCCTTCCCACCGGGCTCAGTCTCGCAGGTCATGCCCCGTCACCTTTAAAAACACATCCTCCAGGTTCGCGGGGCGGTGCAGGTAGCGCAGGCTGCCGGCGTCGAGGCGCTCCAGGAGGGGGCGGGGGTCTAGTGTGTAGAGCAGGATGATGTCACCTACACGGTGCAGGCGGGTGCCGGCGGGCAGGTCGCCCAGATTGTCCAGCCAGAGGGCGGCGACGTGTCCGGACAGTTCTACCACGTGGGGTTCAATGTGGGCCTGGATGAGGGCGCGGGGGCTGTCGCAGGCCACCACGCGGCCCTGGTCGATGATAGCCAGGCGGTCACACAGGCGCTCGGCCTCTTCCATGTAGTGGGTGGTGATGATGAGCGTGGTGTCGCTGGAGAGCAGGTCCCGCAGACGATGCCAGATGTGGTGGCGGGCCTGGGGGTCGAGGCCGGTGGTGGGCTCGTCCAGCACTACCAAGTCCGGCTTGTTGATCAGGGCACGTGCCAGTGTGAGGCGCCGTTTCATGCCGCCGGACAGGGACTGGATGGGCACGTCCTCCCGGCCTTTGAGGCTGGCGAACTCCAGCAGTTCTTCCACCCGGGCGGTGAGGGCCTGGCCCTTGAGTCCAAAGTAGCTGGCATAGGTGATGAGGTTTTCCCGCACGGTGAAGTCCGGGTCCAGGGTGTCGAACTGGGGCACGACACCGATACGCTGGCGTGCCTCCCGGGCCCGGGCGGGGATGGGTTCGCCCAGGACGGTCAGCTCACCTTCGTCGGGTGGTGTGAGCCCCAGCATCATGCGCAGGGTGGTGGTCTTGCCCGCGCCGTTGGGGCCCAGCAGGCCGAAGCACTCGCCGGGTTCGACGCTCAGATCCAGATGGTCCACTACCGTGCGGCCGTCGTAGCGCTTGGTGAGGCCGCGGGCGCTGACCAGGGAGGAAGTGGTGGGGGAGGGCTGGGCGGCTAGCATGGGATTGTCCAGGGTATGGTGCATCATGCCATGGTACGCGGCGGATCGTGGCCGGTGAAGCGTGGTGCCTGAAGGTGAAATCTGTGGTGTCAATCCTGCGGTTTGCAGGCACGACTGCTACCATAGAGCGCCAAATCCCTGCCTGGTTCCCGATGTACGCCCTGACCCGCTTCCATTTTCGCCATCTGGCCCTCCATTCCCGGAGGCCTTGTCCATGAACGTCCAGACGGCGGATGCCGTGCAGTTCAAGGGACGCATGATCACGGTAACCCTGTTGCGCCTGCTGTCCCCCTCCCTGGAGGCGGTCTCGGCGAGCCTGGACGGACGCCTGCGGGATGCCCCCGGCCTGCTCTCCGGTCTGCCCACGGTGCTGGATCTGGAGGCCCTGGGCGAGGCGGCCGGCGAACTGGACCTGGCGGCCCTGACCGAACTGCTGCGCGCCCGGGATGTGAGCCTGATCGGTGTGCGGGATTCCGGGGAGTCTGCCCGGCGGGTCGCGCAGCAGGCGGGTCTGGCTGTACTGAACGTGGACGGCGCCCGGGCTGCACGCCGGGAGCTTGAACCAGAACCGGCGGCCCTGCCCGACCTGCCGCCCTCGCGCAGTCTGCTGATCACACAGCCGGTGCGTTCCGGGCAGCAGGTCTATGCCCGGGGAGGCGACCTGGTGCTGGCCGCGCCGGTGAGCGCCGGGGCCGAGGTGATGGCTGATGGCAATATCCACGCCTACGGCCCCCTGCGGGGACGCGCCATGGCAGGGGTCCTGGGTGATGCCGGGGCACGCATCTTCTGCCGACGCCTGGATGCCGAGCTGATCGCCATCGCGGGACATTATCGGCTCAGCGACCAGATCAGTGATACCGAGCGTGATGGCCCCGTGCAGGTCCGCCTGGAGGGCGAAAACCTGGTGATCGAGGCGTTCTAGTGGTGGCGTCCAGGTCATCAAATACGAGGCCCTGAATCAGCTCTTTATAACTTCGTGCTATTTGTGAGATTCGTGGTTCAATCTATTGTTATTAAATCAAAATACGGAGTAGCAACGTGGCGAAAATCGTCGTAGTGACCTCGGGCAAGGGCGGGGTGGGCAAGACCACCACCAGCGCCGCCATCTCCACCGGTCTGGCCCAGGCGGGTCATCGCACCGCGGTGGTGGATTTCGATGTGGGCCTGCGTAACCTGGACCTGATCATGGGCGTGGAACGCCGGGTGGTGTACGACTTCGTCAACGTGATCAATGGCGATGCCAACCTCAAGCAGGCGCTGATCAAGGACAAGCGGGTGGACGGCCTGTACATCCTTCCCGCCTCCCAGACCCGGGACAAGGATGCCCTGACCACCGAGGGGGTGGAAAAGGTCCTCAACGCGCTGGCCGAGGACTTCGATTACATCATCTGCGACAGCCCGGCCGGCATCGAGCGGGGCGCCCTGATGGCCGCCTATTTCGCCGATGAGGCCATCGTGGTCACCAATCCGGAGGTCTCCAGCGTGCGGGATTCCGACCGCATCCTGGGCATCCTCTCCAGCAAGACCCGCCACGCGGAGCAGGGCAAAGGCACTATTCCCGGCCGCCTGTTGCTGACCCGTTACTCCCCGGAACGGGTGGAGAAGGGCGAGATGCTGAGCGTGGAAGACGTCCAGGAGATCCTGGCCGTGGACCTGCTGGGGGTGATCCCGGAATCCCAGGCGGTGCTCAATGCCTCCAATGCCGGCAGCCCGGTGATCATGGATGATGACTCCGATGCCGGTCAGGCCTACCAGGATGCGGTGGCACGCTTCCTGGGCGAGGACCGTCCCCATCGTTTCCTCAATGTGCAGAAAAAGGGCCTGTTCGGCCGCCTGTTCGGGAGCTGAGGCCATGAATTTCTTCAATTACTTCCGATCCCAGAAAAAGAAATCCGCCCAGGTGGCCAAGGAACGGCTGCAGGTCATCGTGGCCCGGGAACGGTCACACCGTGACGGTCCCGATTATCTGCCTAAACTCCAGGAGGATATCCTCAACGTCATCCGCAAGTACGTGCAGGTGGACGAGGACGCAGTGAGCATCCAGGTGGAGCGCGACGGCGACTATGAGGTGCTCGAACTCAACGTCACCCTTCCAGAACACAAGGCCTGAAGCCATGAACCTGAAGCTCGGCTACATCGGACTGGGCATCATGGGCCGCCCCATGGCCCTGAACCTGATGCGTACTGGTTACCCCATGAGTGTATGGGCGCGCCGGCCCCAGAGCCTCGAGCCGTTAATTGCCGAGGGCGCAGCCGTGGCTTCCACCCCGGCCGAGCTGGCCGGACAGGTGGATGTGGTGTTCACCAATGTCTCGGATACTTCCGATGTGGAGGCGGTGTTGCTGGGGCCCGATGGGGTGATCCAGGGTGCTCGTGCCGGACTCATCGTGGTGGATCACAGCACCATCGCCGCAGGCGCCTCTCAGCGCATGGCCGAGGCCCTGGCCGATGCCGGTGTGAAGATGCTGGATGTGCCGGTCTCCGGCGGAGAGCAGGGCGCCATTGCCGGCACGCTGACCCTGATGGTGGGCGGCGAGTCCAGGGCCCTTGAGACGGTGCGTGCGTTGCTGGAGGTGGTGGGCGGGACCATCACTCACGTGGGTGGCCATGGGGCCGGCCAGATCGCCAAGACCTGCAACCAGATGATCGTGGCCCAGAGCCTGGTGGCCATCGGCGAGGCCTTCACCCTGGCCGAATCCGCCGGGGTGGACCCGGCCAGGGTGCGCGAGGCGCTGCTGGGCGGTTTCGCCGCCTCCCGTATCCTGGAGGCCCACGGCCAGCGCATGCTGGATCACAACTATGAACCCGGCTTCAAGGCGCGCCTGCACTGCAAGGACATGGGCATCGCGCTTCAGACCGCCGCCGAGCTGGGTGTGGCCACCCCCGGCACCGCCGTGGCCACACAGTTCATCAACGCCCTGGTGGGCCAGGGCATGGGCGAGCTGGATTCCTCGGCCCTGGTGGAGATGCTGCGGCGGCTTAACCATAAGTGATTCGTAGGATGAAAAAGGATTTCAACGCGAAGACGCATATGCGCAAAGCAAGAATCTTTAAAATACAATAAAAACATATTATTGAATGGCTTTCTTTATTATTTACTTTAATTAATTTTTGCGTCCTTTGCGCCTCCGCGTCTTTGCGTTGAAGGTTTTTAAACCCCCAGAACCCGACAGGCCATGCCAGATAACAAGTCCCAACCCGAAATCTACGTCTCCACCGACATCGAGGCCGACGGTCCCATCCCCGGACCTCATTCCATGTTGAGTCTTGCCTCGGTGGCCTACGATCCCCAGGGCAATGAGCTGGGGGTTTTCTCCGTGAATCTGGAGACCATCGAGGGGGCCGAGGCCCATCCGCGCATGGTGGAGTGGTGGGCGCAGTTTCCCGAGGCCTGGGCGGAATGTCGCAAGGATCTGGTGGCGCCGGAGACGGCCATGAACGCCTATGCGGACTGGGTCGAAGCGCTGCCCGGGCGGGCGGTGTTTGCCGGCTGGCCGGCGGGCTGGGATTTCATGTGGGTCTACTGGTACCTGATACGCTTCACCGGCCGGCGTCCGTTTCATGAAAACGCCCTGGATATCCGCACCTACGCCATGGCAATCCGGCGACTGGAATACCGGCGCAGCGGCAAGAATTATTTGCCCAAGCGCTGGTTCTCCGAGGAGCGGCCCCATACCCATGTAGCCCTGGACGATGCCCGGGAGCAGGGTGAGATGTTCATGCACATGCTCAGGGATAACCGCCGGGAAGATAAATGACGGATTTGAGCAACGGCCACAAGGAGGCGGCGATGGAAAAGGCAACACAGGTCCTTCGGGACGTCTTTGGCTTCAACGAGTTTCGCCCCGCCCAGGGGGAGATTGTGGGGCACGTGGCCGCCGGCGGCGAGGCCCTGGTGCTCATGCCCACCGGCGGGGGTAAATCCCTGTGCTACCAAATACCCTCCCTGGTACGCGAGGGCACCGGCCTGGTGGTCTCGCCCCTGATCGCCCTGATGCAGGACCAGGTGGATGCCCTGCGGGAGCTGGGCCTGCGGGCGGCCTACCTGAACTCGACCCTGGCGGCGGTGGACGCGCGCCGCACCGAAGCCGAACTGCTGCGGGGCGAGCTGGACCTGCTGTACGTGGCGCCGGAGCGCCTGCTGCAGGAGCGGATGTTGGATCTGCTGGACCGGCTGGCCGCGGGCGGGGGCATCGCCCTGTTCGCCATCGACGAGGCCCACTGCGTGTCCCAGTGGGGCCACAATTTCCGGCCCGAATACCTCAAGCTCTCCGCCCTGCACGAGCGCTTCCCCGACGTGCCCCGGGTGGCGCTCACCGCCACCGCCGATGAGCCCACCCGCAAGGAGATCGCCGAGCGCCTGGGGCTCACCGAGGCACGGCATTTCATCAGCGGCTTCGACCGCCCCAACATCCGCTACCGGGTGACCCAGAAACATTCCGGCACCCGCAACGAGCTGCTGCGCTTCATCAAGGACAACCACGAAGGCGAGGCGGGCATCGTCTACTGCCTGTCCCGCAAGAAGGTGGATGCCACCGCCCTGTGGCTGGAGGAAAAGGGACTCACCGCGTTGCCTTACCACGCCGGTCTTTCCCAGGAAATCCGCCAGGATCACCAGTCCCGATTCCTGCGCGAGGAGGGAGTGATCGTGGTGGCCACCATTGCCTTTGGCATGGGCATCGACAAACCCAACGTGCGTTTCGTCGCCCACCTGGATCT
>JBHEOJ010000081.1:0-9986 GCA_046260855.1 Thioalkalivibrio sp. | reverse complement strand
GGGACCTGTCCCTGCTGCATGACCTCAACAGCCTGGCCCTGACCCAGGGCAGTCCATCGCCCCTGGTGATCGTCGTGCTCAACAACGACGGCGGAGCCATCTTCAATCTGCTGCCGGCCCAGAACCAGGGCGACCATTTCCAGTCGCTGTTTCAACTGCCCCATGGCCTGGATTTTCAGCATGCCGCAGCCCAGTTCCACCTCACCTATGCGGCCCCGACGGATCCCGAGGCCTTCGCCGAGGCCTACCAGGCGGCCTGCCGGTGCCCGGGGGCGACGCTCATCGAACTCAATTTCCCCCCCGACCGGGGCAGCCAGGCCCTGTCAGGGCTGATCGAATCCATCCGCCATGGCACACCCCAGCCCTGAACCCTCCAGCAATCTCCCTGTGGGAGCAGCCCTTGTGGGAGCGGCCCCTGGCCGCGAGGGGGTTTGGGGCCATCGGGATGACGCGGCTTCGATCTTCGCGGGCGAGGCCCGCT
Organism: Thioalkalivibrio sp.; assembly: GCA_046260855.1. Classification (GTDB taxonomy): domain Bacteria; phylum Pseudomonadota; class Gammaproteobacteria; order Ectothiorhodospirales; family Ectothiorhodospiraceae; genus Thioalkalivibrio_A. The sequence goes on along the minus strand of JBHEOJ010000081.1, from coordinate 9,505 downwards.
CCCACGGGTTTTGCTGTGGGTAGGGGGCATCATCTGATGGGTGCATTTACCCTGGTCCTGTTGCATGGCTTCATGGGCCGCGGTGATGACTGGAAGGCGGTGATCGGTCATCTACCGGCCGGGGTTCAGTGCATCGCGCCCGACTTGCCCGGGCATGGCGACACGCCCCTGCTCACGATGGAGACACCCCACCCGTTCGAGGCCTACTGTGAGGAGGTCTGGACCAGGCTGGATGACCAACTGCCGGAGCGCTTCGCCCTGTCCGGATACTCCATGGGCGGACGCATCGCCGCCTGGCTGGCCGCGCGGCATCCCAGCAGGGTGACGGCCCTCATACTGGAGGGGGCCCATCCCGGGCTCGCCGAAGCCGCCGAGCGCCAGGCGCGCCTGGACCACGACGAGGCCTGGGCCCAGCGTTTCGAGCAAGGTCCCTGGCCTGAGGTTCTGGATGCCTGGTACCGCCAGCCGGTCTTTGCCTCACTGGATGACGCCCGGCGCCAGGCGTTCATCGCCGCTCGCGCGCCGCAGGAGCCGCAGCAGCTGGCCCGGGCACTGTGCGCCGCCAGTCTGGGGCATCAACCCTCATTGATCCCCGGGGTGGCTGAACTGGACATCCCGCGAACATTCATCGCCGGAGGCCAGGATAAAAAGTTCTCCGTCCTGGGTGCGCACTGGTCCAAGGGCTGCCCCGGCCTTGAACTTGTCAAACTGGACGGTCTGGGGCATAACTGCCACGCCGAGGCCCCGGAAACGGTGGCCCATATCATTCATCGCACCTGCTGCGGCCAGCAGACCGTTACCAAGAGCATTGACAGCCCATGAGTACAGCAAGCACCTCCAGCATCACCCCGGCCGCCGACTGGCAGGATCACAGCGGCGCCTTTCAGGATGTCCTCTATCACAAGGCGGAGGGAATCGCGAAGATCACCATCAACCGCCCCCAGGTGCGCAATGCCTTCCGGCCGCTCACCGTCAAGGAGATGCAGCAGGCCCTGGCCGATGCCCGCTTCGATGAGAACGTGGGCGTGATCATCCTGACCGGCCAGGGGGATCTGGCCTTCTGTTCCGGCGGTGACCAGCGTGTGCGTGGCGACTCCGGGTACAAGGACGATCAGGGCGTGCATCACCTGAACGTACTGGACCTGCAAAAGGACATCCGCTCCTGCCCCAAGCCAGTGATCGCCATGGTGGCCGGTTATGCCATCGGCGGCGGCCATGTACTGCACCTGATCTGTGACCTGAGCATCGCTGCCGAGAACGCCCGTTTCGGTCAGACCGGTCCCAAGGTGGGTTCCTTTGATGGTGGCTTTGGTGCCAGCTACATGGCCAGCGTCGTGGGGCAGAAGAAGGCCCGGGAAATCTGGTTCCTGTGCCGCCAGTACAACGCCCAGGAGGCCCTGGACATGGGCCTGGTGAATACCGTGGTGCCACTGGAGCAACTGGAACAGGAAACCGTGTCCTGGTGCCGCCAGATCCTGGAGCACTCCCCCATCGCCCTGCGCATGCTCAAATCCGCCTTCAACGCCGGCACCGACGGTCAGGCGGGCATCCAGGAACTGGCGGGCAATTCCACCATGCTCTTCTACATGACCGAAGAGGGGCAGGAAGGTCGCAACGCCTACCTGGAAAAGCGCAAACCGGACTTTGGCAAGTTCCGGCGCCAGCCCTGAAGGCGAGTCAACTGCCCCCGTGGGAGCGACCCCCGGCCGCGAAGATCGAGGCCCCATCGGCAACATGGCCACAGGGCCCTGCGCGGCCAAGGGCCGCTCCCACAAGAGAATCCACTGCGAGGACTGATGCACTCAAGCACCGGCCCGGCCCTGACGGGACTGACCCTCTGGCGCTACCGCCTGCCCCTACGGGAGCCCCTGGCCCTGGGCCCGTGCACCCTGTCCCACCGGGAGGGGCTGCTCATGGAGTGGCAGGGCCCGGATCAACGGGTGATCTGGTCCGAGATCAGCCCCCTGCCAGGTTTCAGCAATCACGACCTGGACACCTGCACTGAACACTTGAGGCAAATGCTGCAGGCCCCGGGGGCACTGAAGGATCGACTGGCCCCGGGGCAACCCGGGCTCCCTGCCGAGGTATGCTTCGGCATTGAGAGCGGCCATTTGCAATGGTCCACCCCACTGCCCGATGCCCGGCCGCAGCCACGCTGCCGTTTGCTGCGCCATGAGGCCGCCCCGGACGCGGCCCCGCATGAAGCCTGCGTCAAGCTCAAGGTAGGCCGGGCGTCACCGGTTGAGGATGCACGGCGCATTCAGCACGTGAGCAGGCAGTTACGGGACGGCCAGCAACTGCGCCTGGATGCCAACCGTAGCTGGACCCTGGAAACAGCTCGCGACCTGTGCAAGCGGATTGATCACCGCCATGTGGCCTTCATCGAGGAACCCCTGCTGGCGGGGAGTGACTATGAAGACTGGTTTGCCGCCACTGGCCTGCCCTTTGCCTGGGACGAGACCCTGCGGGAAATCTCCCCTGAGGCTGTGGAGGATCACCTGGACACCCCCGGCCTCGCGGCCCTGGTGATCAAGCCCATGCTCACCGGCCTTGAGCACACTCGGGCCTGGGTATCCGCGGCCCGCCAACGAAGGCTGGATGTCGTGCTCAGCGGGGCTTACGAGAGCAATCTCACCCTGGATCTGTATACCCGTCTGGCCCAGCACTGGGGGCTGACGGGCGCCCAGGGCCTGGACACCTTCGCCCCCTTCACCCACGCCCTCATTGAGCCCATCCGCAGCCAGCCCGAACATGCCGACCGGTCAGTGCTGGCACGTGAACACCTGCACTATCTTGGGCATTGGACATGAACCTTGCCAGGAAGGACACCCTGCCCTGCCTGCTGGACGAGGCGGCCCGCCGATGGCCCGCGCAGACGGCCCTGATCCGTCCCGGGCACGCGGACCTGAGCTTTGCACAATGGTCGGATCAGGTCACCGAGCGGGCCCTGTCTCTCCAAGAGCAGGGCGTGGCCCCTGGCCAGTGGGTGGTTCTTGGCGCTGACCGCAGCCTGGACACCCTGGTGGATGTGTTCGCCACGCTGCGCACGGGGGCACGCCTGCTGCCGGTCAACCCGGCCATGCCCGAGGCTGCGCTGGACGCGCTGGTACAGGCTCATGCCCTGCCCTGGCGGATTCACACCCCTGGGACGGCTGCCCTTTCCGGCCTGGGCAACCCGGTGGCTGGCCTGGCCCGAGCCCTCCCCCCGGAGCCGTTCCATCGCGCTCCCCAACTGCGCTTCCCGGCGAACGATATCCGCACCGGCTTGCTCACCTCCGGTTCCACCGGTCAACCCAAGGTGGCCATGCACAGCTACGCCAATCATGTACTGAGTGCCGAGGGGGCCAACCAGGCCATCCCGCTGGCACCGGGCGACCGCTACCTGCTCTCCCTGCCCCTGTTCCACGTGGGCGGGCTGGCCATTCTGTTCCGCTGTCTGCTAGGGGGGGCATCCCTGGTACTGGGCGGGCGCGCCGAGGATGCGGACCACCTGGAGGCCAATGGCGTGACCCATCTCTCCATGGTGGAAACCCAGCTGCAGCGTCTGCTGGAACAGGACCGGCCTTTGCCCCGACTTAAGGCAATCCTGTTGGGCGGCGGGCCGGTGCGCCTCTCCTTGCTGGAGGCAGCGCAGGCAAGGGGGCTGCCCTGCTGGATGAGCTACGGCCTCACCGAGATGAGTTCGCAGGTATTGAGCCAGTCCCCCAAGGGGGCGGTCTGGATACTGGAGCACCGGGAATGCCGGGTGGATGACAACGGTGAGATCCTGGTACGCGGCGGCACCCTGTTCAAGGGTTACCTGCGTGACGGCAAGACGGATCCGGCCACCGATGCCAGTGGCTGGTTCCACACCCGCGACCTGGGCTGCTGGGACGGCCACACCCTCCAGATCACCGGCCGACGGGATAACCAGTTCATCAGCGGTGGCGAAAATATTCAGCCCGAGACGGTGGAACAGGCGCTTCACCGCCACCCGGATGTGGTTCAAGCGGTGGTGGTGCCCCGTTCGGACCGGGAATTCGGGCAACGGCCCGTGGCCTTTGTGGAGGTTCGTGCCCCACTGGGGACCACGTCACTTCGCGCCTGGTTGCGCGAGCAACTGCCCCCTTTCATGGTGCCCGTCGCCTTTCAGGCCCTGCCCTCCCGGACCGGACTGAAAATCAGACGACAGGAGCTGATCCAGAGGGCCGAGGCCAAGGGCGTCGAGGTGCTGTATCCTGAAGACCTGACACCCTCGTGAGAGAGCGGCCCATGTGGAAACGCCCTGTCGACATCGATGCCCTCAATGACGCCACCCAGGACACCCTGATGCAGTCCCTGGGCATCCGCATCACCGAGATCACCGATGATGCAGTCTATGGCACCCTGCCCGTGGACGAGCGCACACGCCAGCCCTTCGGTCTGCTGCATGGCGGAGCCTCCGCGGCCCTGGCCGAAACCCTGGGTAGCGTTGGCGCCCATCTGGCATCGGATCCGGGTTACATGGCCGTGGGCCTGGAGATCAATGCCAATCACCTGAGACCGGCCCGCCGGGGCCCGGTGACCGGCTGTGCCCGCGCGGTGCATGTGGGGAGCCGCACGCAGGTGTGGGAAATTCGTATTCAGGACGATCAGCAGCGGGACATCTGTATCGCACGGTTGACCACGATGCTGACGGAGGCCCCGGCCACTACCAGGTCCTCATGATGGGATGTTTTGGGACTGCTACAAAACCACACACGGGAGGTTTCCATGGCCAAAGACACTGAACATGAACCCGGCGGCGACAGCCCCGACCCACGCCCCATCACCCTGGTTTTCGGGGCCAGCGGGTATATCGGCTCGAATCTGGTTCCCCGGCTACTGACCGCTGGCAAGGCCCGGATCCGTGCCTGCTCCCGGCGCCTGAGCGTGCTGCAGGCGCGGGGCTGGGATGAGGCCGAGCTGATCGCCGCCGACGCCCTCAAACCCGAAACCCTCGCTCCGGCCCTGCAGGGCGTAACCACAGCCTACTATCTGGTGCACTCCATGGGGGCCGGCAAATCGTTTGGCCAACTGGATATTCAGGCCGCCCGTCACTTTGCAAAGGCCGCCGCCGAGGCAGGCGTGCAGCGCATCGTTTATCTGGGGGGGCTGGCCCCGGCCTCCGCCAGCAGCGAACACATCATCTCCCGGCGTCAAACCGGTGACGAGCTAAGGCGGGGGCCGGTACCGGTCACCGAACTGCGGGCCGGCATCATCGTGGGTCCTGGATCCGCTGCCTTCGAAGTGATGCGCGACCTGGTGCTGCATTTGCCAGTGATGGTCACCCCCAAGTGGGTCTCGCGCACGTCCCCCCCCATCGCCTTGGACAACCTGCTGGAATATCTGCAGCGAGCCCCCGATGTGCCCGACGCCGCCGGCCGTATCCTGGACACCGGCGGGCCCGAGTACCTCACCTACGGCCGCATGATGCAAATCCTGGCCGAAGAGGCGGGACACAAACCCCCGATGATCGTGCCCGTGCCCTTGCTATCGCCCAAGCTCTCCTCCTACTGGCTGCGCCTGGTCACTTCGGTACCCACCTCCATCGCCCGCGCCCTGGTGGAGGGACTCAAGGAAAACTACGTGGCCGAGGACGAGGAGACCCGACGCCTCATGCCCCAGGACCTGCTGGACTTTCGCACAGCGGTGCGCGCGGCCTTTGAGGCAGAGGCCGAACATGCCCTGGCCGCCCGCTGGACCGAAGGGGCCTTCATGTTCCGGGACTACCGGCTAGACTACAGCTATTACGCCAAGACTGCCGGTGGCTCCGCCGTGGCGGATGCCTCCTTGGACACGGTCTGGTCCGTGGTCAGCGCCATTGGCGGTGAAAACCGCTATTTCGCCTATCACCCGCTATGGAAGATTCGCGAGGTGGTCGACTGGATGCTGGGCGGTCCTGGCCGCAATTACGGTCGCCGCCACCCCACGGAACTGCGTGTGGGCGACATGGTGGACTCCTGGCGCGTTGTCGGCCTGGAACCAGGGCGCCGACTCACCCTGGGATTTGGTATGCGGGTCCCGGGGGCCGGCGTCCTGGAAATCGATCTTGCGCCGGAAGGCAACGGCACCCGCATCAACGTGACCAACTACTGGCACCCCGCCGGCGTCTGGGGACTGCTCTACTGGTATGCCATGGCTCCGGCCCATCTCTTCGTGTTCACCGGCATGGCCCAGGGCATCGCCCGGCAGGCAGAAACCGCCGCCCGTGCAGGCACTTGACCCCTGGGACCGTCTTTGACATAACCCTTGCGTCATCGTGCATACTCGGGCGCTCCTTCACCAGAGCAAGCCCACGGGGGTGATAGCCATGCCGGTCATCGATCACGACATGCTCTTCCCGGCGGAACCGGATGAAGTCTTTGCCCTGATCCGCCGGGTGGATGAGTTTCCGCGTTATGCCGATGCAGTGGAATCGGTCACGCCGCTGAACGACACCACCTATCGCTGGAAGGTCCGGGCCAACGGGATGGTGTTCAGCTGGGACGTGGCCATTGTCGAAGAGGAGCCCCCCTACCGGCTGACCTGGAAGTCGCTCAGTGGCATCCGCAACACCGGTCGCTACCGACTCAGCCCCGTACCCGGGGGCACCCGGGTGAAACTATCGATCGAGTATCATCTGCACAATCGCCTGCTGGACAAGACCGTGGGGCGTGCCGCCCGCCCCCTGGTGCATCACATCAGCGGTCAGGCCTTTGAGCGCGTGCGCCGGGCACTGATCGAGGATCAAGCCAAAAACACATCGGCCCAGTCAGGGAACACCAAGACGCCCCGGCAAAACTGAAGCCTCTCTGGGCCAAGACCTCATGGGATACCCCTGAATGGAAAAGCAGCAACGCATCATCCAGATGTTCAACGACATCTCGCCGACCTATGATCGGCTCAACCGCATCCTGAGTTTCGGGGTGGACCGGCGCTGGCGCCGCAACGGCTGCCTAGCGGCTCTCAAGACCCATGGACGGCCAGTGAAGCATCTGGTGGACGTGGCCACGGGCACAGGGGACCTGATCCTGTTCTGGCGGGAAGCCGGCAAGGCCAGCGGCATCCCCATCGACCGCGCCACCGGCGTGGACCCGGCCATCGGCATGCTGACCCTGGCCCGACGCAAAGTGAAAAATGCCGACTTCCTGGAGGCACAAGCCACCACCCTGCCCATGGACGACAGTAGCGCCGACATGGTGAGCATCAGCTACGGCATCCGCAATGTGGTCGATGTGGACGCCGCCCTGGGGGAGTTCCACCGGGTGCTGGAGCCAGGCGGACACGTACTCATCCTGGAATTCATGAGCCATCCGGAAGCGACCATCATGGACCGCATGAGCCGGCTGTACATGAATAAGGTACTGCCCAAGGTGGGTGCCATGATTTCCAAGGACAACCAGGCTTACACCTATCTTCCGGAATCCATTCAGGCCTTTTTCAGCACGGAACAACTGGTGGACAAACTCACCGCCGCAGGCTTCGAGATGGTGCAGGTCAAGGACGACACCTTCGGCATCTCCACGCGCTTCATCGCCCGCAAGCCGGGCTGATCAGCGTCGAGCCAGCTCACTTCAATTACCTCATCACCGATCCAAACATCCACGGGGAGTTCACTCATGCGAGTGGCAATCATCGGGGCCGGCATCAGCGGCCTGAGCACAGCCTTTTACTTCAACCGTTCCAGAAGTGATGCAGAACTGCATATCTTCGAGGCCAACGACCACCTGGGCGGCACGATGCACACGGTGAACAAGGAAGGCTTTCTGTTCGAAGAGGGCGGTAACGGCTTCCTCAGCAACAAGCCGGACATGCTCAAGCTGGTGGAAGACTGCGAGGGCGCCCATCTGCTCATGCGCAGTGAAGATGCGGCGCGCAAACGCTTCATCTACACCGATGGCATGCATCCGTTCCCCGACAGCCCCGGCAAGTTCTTCAAGTCCGGCCTGCTCAGCTTCCCGCAGAAACTGCGTGTGGCGGGCGAGGGACTCACACCCGCCAAGCGCGACGACAGCGACGAGACCCTGCAATCCTTTGGCTATCGCCGCCTGGGCAAGGCCTTTACCGACGTCTTCCTGGATGCCATGACCGCCGGCATCTACGGCACCACCGCCGACCGTGTCTCCGTGCAGGCCGCCTTCCCCCTGGTGGCCTCCCTGGAAAAAGAGCATGGCGGCCTGTTCAAAGGCATGATCAAGCGCCGCAAGCAAAGCGCCGGCCCCGGCGGGGTGCTGATGAGCTTCAAGGGAGGCATGACCACCATCATCGACCACCTCAAGGCGAAGATCCACGCCCAGTGGCACACGGGAAACCCGGTAAACCAGATCACGGCCACGGAAAACGGCTACCAGCTATCGGTGGGCGGCGAGACCCATGACTTCGACCAGGTCATCCTGGCGGTACCCGCCTACGCTGCCGCCCCCATGCTATCCGGTCTGGATGCAGAATTGTCCCGGCAATTGGACGAACTCAACTACTCCCCCATCGCCGTCGTCGGTTTCGGCTGGAAGGAACTGGACCACCCCCTGGATGGCTTTGGCCTCCTCACCACCGCCAAGGCGCCCCTGCCCTTCCTGGGCGTGCTGTGGGACAGCAGCATCTTCCCCGATCGAGCACCCGACGGCATGAAGAGCCTGCGGGTCATGCTGGGTGGTCAACGTGCCCCCCATAAGGTGGACCAGGATCCCGACACCCTGATCCAGGAGTCCCGGGAGGGACTGGTCAAGGCCCTGGGCATCGACAAGGCCCCGGACGCCACCATCGTGAAACGCTGGCCCAAGGGACTCCCGGGTTACCCGGTGGGCCACATCGAAGCCGTTGATCGCATCATGGAACAGGCCAGCCAGCATCGCGGCCTGCACCTCACCGGCAACGCCTTCCGAGGCATCGCCATGAACGACTGCGTCCGCAACGGCCGCCTCACGGCCGAGCAGGCGGCGCTGGTGGGCCGCGCGACTTAAGGGGAGGCGGCGGGCACACAGCCTGAGGCGTCGAAAGGGATAGGGATGGGTGTTTTTACCCTGACGGCGAGCAGGCCGCCTGAGGCGTCGGGGCGGGTGAAGCCCTCCGGGGGTGTCAGCCGCAAGGATGCGGCTGTCAAGCCTACAGGGAGGTATTCACGGCGTCCCGCGGACGGGTTCACCCGCCCCGGCGCGGCCTCAGATGCTGACGCCAGGGGCCGAACCCAAAAAGAACCCCCGGAGCCATCGTCTAGCCGCCGGCCACAAAAAAAACCCCGACCGGCTGACCGATCGGGGTTTTGGGATAAGAGCCTGGCAGTGACCTACTCTCGCATGGGGAGGCCCCACACTACCATCGGCGCTGAGCAGTTTCACTTCCGAGTTCGAGATGGGATCGGGTGGTTCCTACTCGCCATGGCCGCCAGGCAAACTGGGTGTGATCCTTGTGGATCACGAATTCGGGAAAGTTCCAGGTGTTGTCATGTCTTGATGATCGCACACCCTCAAACTGCTTGGGTGTTATATGGTCAAGCCACACGGGCAATTAGTACGGGTTAGCTTCACAC
>JBHEOJ010000080.1:0-10034 GCA_046260855.1 Thioalkalivibrio sp. | reverse complement strand
AATCTTCGCAATAGCGCGCTATTACGTGCGATTTGCGCCTTGATAGCACGAATCTGAGTATCCAATCTGGCGCACTCAGAATAATTAGAGGCGCCCTTAACTTCACACTTCCAAATTCACACTTCTCACTTACAAAAGCAGTGCCGTGGCCACCGAGAAATAGATCAGTACCCCGAACACGTCGGCCACCGATGTAATCAGCGGTGCGCTGGCCGAGGCCGGGTCGAGACCGAAGCGTTCCAGGGCGAAGGGCAGGACCATGCCGAACATGCTGGCCATGACCACCACCAGCACCATGGAGATGGCCACGGCCAGGCCCACGTCCAGGCCACCGAGCCAGATGCCCGCCCCCCATACGGCGAGACCCAGGGTGATCCCCAGGGCGGTTGAGACCAGCAATTCCTTACCCCAGAGTTTGAGCCAGTCCCGGGCCTGCACGTCACCGGTGGCCAGTGCGCGTACCATGAGGGTGGAGGATTGGGCGCCGGCGTTGCCGCCGCTGGCGATGACCAGGGGCAGGAAGAACACCAGGGCCACCACCGTCTCGATGGCGGCCTCGAACAGCGCGATGGCAGCACCGCTGAAGATGTTCACCACCACCAGGATCACCAGCCAGCCGATACGCTTTTGATACAGCAGTCCGGCGCTGGCCTCCTTCATGCTCAGGCCCACCACGCCCACGGAGCCCATTTTCTGGAAATCCTCCGTGGTCTCTTCTTCCACCACGTCCAGGATGTCATCCACGGTGATGATGCCGCGCATCACCCCTTGTTCATCCATCACGGGCAGGACTTCCAGGTCGTAGTGGCGGATCATGCGCGCCGCTTCCTCCTGGTCCTCATCGGTGCCGATGCTGATCACATCACCATGACCGATCTCGTGCACCTTGTTGCTGGGCCTGGCCAGCAGCAGTTCGCGCAGGGACAGGGTGCCCAGCACCTGTCCCTGATCGCTGATGACGAACACCATGTTCACGGTCTCGCCCTCGTCGTGCTGATCACGGACGTGATCCAGTGCCTGACCTACGGACCAGTCCGAACGCACGGTGATGAACTCCGGGGTCATCAACCGGCCGGCGCTGTCCTCGGGATAGGTGAGCAGGGTCTGCAGGACCTTCTGGTCCTCCGCCGGGAGCATCTCCATGAGCAACTCGGTGTGCTCGTCCGGCAGTTCATCCAGCAGGGCGGCGGCGTCGTCGTAATGCAGCTCGCCGATCAGGCGTACCTTTTCCTCATCCTCCAGGACGTCCAGCACCTCGCTCTGCTGCTCGGTGCTGAGATAGGAGAAGACATTGGAGGCCCGCTCGGGGCTGAGCAGGTGGTTCACCAGGCGCTCGCGGTCCTGGGGAGGCAGGTCCGGTATGGCCCGGGCAATATCCTGGTCGGCCATCTGGGCGAGGATGCCCCGCAGGGCGTCCCAGTCGCGGGTGGCGATCAGTTGCGGAAGGCTTTCGATGGTTTCGGTTTCGCTCATGGTTGAGTGTCGTTCAGAGTCCGCCGGTGGGCAGATTGAGCAGGTAAACCGCCAGGGAGAAATAGATCAGGATGCCGGCAATGTCCGCGGCAGAGGTCACCAGGGGCACACTGGCCGTGGCCGGGTCCAGCTTCAGGCGATCCAGGACGAAGGGCAGCATCATGCCCACCAGGCTGCCCATGGCCACCACCAGGGTCATGGAGACGGCCACCAGTACGGCCACCTCCGGGCCACCGCGCCAGAGTCCGAGGCCCGCCACCGCCAGCCCCATGGTCAGCCCCAGCGCCGCCGACACGCCCAGTTCCCGGCCCCAGAGGCGCAGCCAGTCCTTGGCCTCCACGTCGCCGGTGGCCAGGGCGCGCACCATCAGGGTGGACGACTGGGCGCCCGCGTTACCGCCGCCGGCGATGATCAGGGGCAGGAAGAACACCAGCACCACCAGGGCCTCGATGGCCGCCCCGAAGCCCGCCATGATAGTGCCACCCACCAGGTTGAGCCCCACCAGCACCAGCAACCAGCCGATACGTTTTCGATACAGCAGGGACAGGCCCGCATCGCGCAGGCTGAGATTCAGCGCGCCCACGGAACCCATCTTGTGAAAATCCTCGGTGGTCTCTTCCTCCACCACGTCCATGACGTCATCCACGGTGATGATTCCCAGCAGGACGTTTTCCTCGTCCACCACCGGCAGCACCTCGAGATCATAGTGCTGGATCAGTCGCACCGCGTCGGCCTGGTTGGCCTCGGCATTGATGGAGATCACCGGGCCGGCGGGCAGTTTCTCGATCGGATCCGTGGGGCGGCCCAGCACGAAGCGTTTCAGGGGCAGGGCGTGGAGCAGGTGGCGGTCCTCGTCGATGACGAAGATCACGTTCACCGTCTCGCCCCGCTCGCTGTGTTCACGGATGTGGGCCAGGCTGTCGGTGATGGTCCAGTCCGGGCGCACGGCCACGAACTCCGTGGTCATCAGACGGCCGACGCTGTTCTCGGGAAAGCCCAGCAGGGTGAGGGCGCGACGAATGGCCCGAAAGGGCAGCAGACGCAGCAGACGGCGGACCTCGTCCCCGGGCAGGTCTTCCAGCAGGGCCGTGAGATCGTCCGGCAGCAACTCCGAGAGGATGTGCCGGGCATCGGCACCGGAGATGCGTGCCAGCAGCTGGTATTGATAATGGGGGTCCAGGTGGGAGAACACATCCACCTTGCGCCCCCGGGGCAGACTGTCGAACACGGACGGGATCTGGTGATCGTCCAGTTCCATCAGGGCATGGGCGATATCCTGGATGCGCATCAGGTCGAGCACATCCCGCAGGCGCGGCCACTCCGCGCGCTCCAGCAGCTCGCGGATCTCGATCAGGTAATGCTCGAATTCGTTTTCCATGACCCGATCTCCAGGGGCGGCCCGTGCGCTAGGCCAGGCCCGCCGCGGCACGGACACAGCCATGCCGGTGACCGGTCGGTGACGTCATGCCATAAGGCACGGCGAACCGTTCCGGTCGGAATTCATTATGGGAAACGAAGGGGACTGGTGGCCCACAAGGGGCTGTTCTCCAGGTGCTCCGTTCCCGCCGGTGGTACTGCAGCGGGAAGGCGCCTGAGGTGTCCGAGAGGGGAGGCAGGCCTTACCGCTGGCTGTTGTCAGTTAAGGTACAACTGGAACTTTCCAAGGTAACGTAACCTCTCGTATGGGACATCGCCGATTATATAGACCTGCTGTTGGCGGTCAAGGTTGAACGCTCCCCTGAGGCCTCTTTCAACACCCGCTTGTACAGCGCCTGCATCGTCCCGGCCATGGCGGGCGCCGACCAGCCCTCGGCAAAGTGGCGGGCCTGCACGCCCAGGTCACGTCGTCGCTCCCCATCGCTGAGCAGGGCCACGGTCCGCTCGGCAAAGCCGGCCTCGTCCTCTGGGCACAGCACCGCCCCCAGTTCGGGCTCCACTATGTCACGGGTGCCCATGACCGCCGTGGACACTACCGGCACCCCCAGGGCCATGGACTCCAGCAGCACCAGGCCCTGGGTCTCGGTGCGCGAGGCAAACAGAAAGGCATCGCCGGCCCGGTAGCAGTCCAAAAGGGCATTACGCCGGTCGAGGTAGCCCACGAAACGCACCGCCCCGGACAGTCCCAGCTTGCGCGCCAGGTGCTTCACGTGGGACAGGGCGGGGCCTTCACCGGCGATAATCATCTGCGCCAGGGGCAATGCCTTGCGCACCCGTACCATCACCCGCAATAGAAAATCGATGTTCTTTTCAAAGGCGATGCGCCCCACGTGCACCAGCAACGGCGCCTCGGCTGGGATGCCCAGCTTTGCACGGAATGCCGCGCCGTCACCGTGATTGAAATCCTCCAGCTCGATGCCTGTGGGCACGATCTCGCGATGGGTCTTCACGCCGTAGCGGCCGAGCACCTCGGACATGGCCACCGAGGGCACGACGACGGCGTCCATGGCATTGCACTGGCTGCGGGAGAAACTGCGGGCGATTGCGCGCATTACCCCGTTGGGCAACAGAGGAAAATAGTGGAACAGGTATTCCTGGAAAGGTGTGGTAGGACTCGACGCGCGGGATGCCGAGCTTTCGCGCCAGCCACAGCCCCTGGTAGTGGGCAATGAAGGGGGTCTGGATGTGCATCAGGTCGTAGCCTGCATCGCGAAGTTGTGGCAGCAGGCGGCGGATGGCACCGCGTTTCATCATCCGGTCTTCCGGGTCCAGGATGAGATAACGGGAGGGGATGCGGATGACATCCTGTTCGTCATCACTCTCACCGGCGGGATAGGCCGGGGCAATGAGCGTGACACGATGTCCCAGTGATTCCAGTTCCCGTTTGAAGGTCGCAATGGAGGTGGAGACCCCGTTGATGCGTGGAAAGTACACATCGCTGATCATCAGGATCTTCAGAGCTTTGCCCATGGCTGGGCATCATAGGGGCGACAAGTGGCAGTTTGATGACAGGATAGTAGGAGGCCCGACCCCGAGCCGAATGAGGTGGCAGGGGCCGGCTGCCTGCATTCGCGGCTCCTGCGCTACCACGCCGGTTGCAACACGATGGCCTCGTAGCCCAGGGCCTGGTAGTCCTGGTAGGTGGCGGTGCTCGACGGCACCACGTCCAGTTCCGGCGGGAAGTCTCCCGCATCAAGGTTCACATCGGCGGCGAAGGCGCCGCACAGGTGAACGTCTACGTTGTCCATCCCCGCCAGCGCCACCGCCTCGTTCTGCAGACCCGGGTACTCGATGCGCTTTGCATGGGACAGGGCCACCAGTTCCGGGCCATAGCTGATCACCGCCATGTGGGTGCCGGGCATCTGTTCGCGCAGCCGCTCGATGTAGTAGAGGGCCCGGGGCAGCAGTTCCACCAGGGCGTCCTCCTGATCGTTGCGGATGAGGAACATCACACCGTGGGGAGGGGGATTTGTTTCCAGCAGGGCATCTACCTGATGATGTTCCGGGTAGAACTCCGGTGGCAGATCCGGGTCTGCCCATGTGGGCGCGACGAAGAGCAGGAGCCAGAGCAGTAGACTCCGGAGCAGGGGGGGGCCAGACAGGCGAAGACCAGACCGCCATCCGGCACAGGCAAGTGCGCGGTGTTGGCTCATACTCTTGAGCATAGCAAGTGCTCGCCTCAGCGTTGCCCTGATCTGCCGTAGGCCGGATAAGGCGCAGCCGCATCCGGCAAGCCACCGTCAAGCTTCCGTCAATGGCCTCGGCGGATGCGCTGCGCTTATCCGCCTACGATTGAAGCCCTACTTTTAACCGAAGACAGACCATGTCCGATTCCCCGCTTATCGAATTGCAGTCCGTGACCCGCCGTTACGGGGAGGGGGCGCGCAGCCGCCTCGTCCTGGACGCGGTGGATGCCCGGGTGATGCCCGGTGAGATCGTGGCCCTGCTGGGCCGCAGCGGCTCCGGCAAGTCCACGTTGTTGAATCTTATCTCGGGCATCGATCTGCCGGATTCCGGGCAGGTGCTTGTGCATGGCCGTGACATCACCGGGCTTAACGAGCGCGAACGCACCCTGTTTCGGCGTCATCGCATCGGCTTCATCTACCAGTTCTTCAACCTGATCCCGACCCTCACGGTGGCTGAGAACGTGGCCCTGCCCCTGGAACTGGTGGGGCGGCCTGATACGGGCGAGGTCTCCCGTCTGCTTGGTCAGGTAGGCCTGGCGGGGCGCGGTGATGAGGATCCGGACCGGCTCTCCGGGGGTGAACAGCAGCGGGTCGCCCTGGCCCGGGCGCTGATCCATGGGCCCTCGGTAATCCTGGCCGATGAACCTACGGGCAATCTGGACGCCGAGACCGGCGCCCGGGTCATGGATCTGCTGACCCGTCTGGTACGTGAACAGGGCGCCACCCTGGTGCTGGTGACCCACAGCCAGGAGGTCGCCTCCGTAGCGGATCGCGTCTGGCAGCTTGCGGATGGACAGGTTCAGGAAGCCCAGGGCGCGCCTGCATGAGCCTCACCTCCCTTGCCTTGTGGCGTGACGCGAGGCGCCACCCCTGGCAATGGATCCTGGCGGTGCTGGGGGTGGCCATGGGCGTAGCGATCGTGGTGGCCGTGGACCTGGCCAACCACAGCGCCTCCCGGGCCTTCGGCCTGTCCTTGGAGGCGGTCTCGGGCAAGGCGACCCACCAGATAGAAGCCAGCGGCCCAGGCGGTCTCGACGAAGGCCTGTTTACGCAACTGCGCCTGGCGGGCATTCGCCCCAGCGCCCCGGTGGTGGAGGGGCATGTGCGCGTGGACGGCGAGACCTTCCCGCTGCTGGGTCTGGAGCCCTTCTCGGAAGCACCGTTTCGCACCCATCTTGCCGGTGTCCTGGACCCGGCGGTACAGACGCTGGTGTCTCGTGCCGACACCCTGGCCCTGAGCGGGGGTCTGGCCCAGCGTCTGGGGCTTGAGGTGGGGGATGCGTTGACGGTCACCGCCTCCTCGGGCCGCCACACACTCACCGTGGGCGCCATTCTCGAGTCCGCCGCCCCGGGTCTGGACGGTATGCTGATTACGGACATCGCCACCGCACAGGTGTTGCTGGGGCGCGTGGGACGCCTGGACCGCATCGATCTGATCCTTCCGGATCAGCCCGACCCCCAGGCACTGCTGCGGGAACGCCTGCCCCCCGACGCCCGAGTCCTGGAGGTGGGTGCCAGGGAACAGTCGGCGCGGCAACTGACCCGGGCGTTTCACATCAACCTCACCGCCATGAGCCTGCTGGCCCTGCTGGTGGGGGGCTTTCTCATCTACAACACCCTGATGTTCGCCGTGCTGCGGCGCCGCCCGCTGCTGGCTGCACTGCGCACCCTGGGGGTGACCCGTGGCGAGGTGTTCCGACTGGTCATGGCGGAGGCGGCGGTACTCGCCCTGGTGGGGGGCGTGCCCGGCCTGCTGCTGGGCCTGCTGGTCGGGCAGGGACTCGTACATCTGGTGACCCGCACCATCAACGATCTGTACTTCGTGCTCTCGGTGACCGGGCTCCATGTCTCTCCCTGGTTGTTGCTCAAGGGGTTAGGGCTTGGTGTGGGCGCGGCCCTGCTGGCGGCCCTGGCGCCCGCCTGGGAAGCAGCCCGGACCCGGCCCCGGGAGGGGCTGCGACGTTCAGGCCTGGAACGTCGGGTGCATCGGCTCATGCCCTGGTTGGCAGTGGCCGGCACGTTGTTGATCGCGGCGGGATACGGCCTGGTGGCGGTGAGTCAGGGGCTGGTGGCGGGCTTCATTGTCCTGTTCCTGATGATCATGGGCTACAGCCTGCTGGTGCCCCTGGCGGTGTGGTTGCTATCAAGGCTCCTGGCCAGGCCACTGGGCGCAGTGTTCGGCATCACCGGGCGGTTAGCGGCCCGTGGGCTGGGCGCGGCCCTGAGCCGCACCGGCGTGGCAGTGGCGGCGCTCACGGTGGCGGTGGCCGCCACCGTGGGGGTGGGCATCATGGTGGACAGCTTCCGCACCACGGTGCAGGGCTGGCTGGGCCACACTCTGCAAAGCGCCCTTTACGTCACCTCCCCCGCACCGGGCGATGAGCGGGCCGGTTCTCTGTTGCCCGAGGGTGTGATCGAACGTGTCGGGGCCTTGCCCCAAGTAGCGGCCTTCAGCACCGGGCGGCGCATCCGGGTGGCATCGGACCAGGGTGACGTGGACCTGTTCGTCATGGCCCCGGCGCCGGCGAGTTTCGAGGGTTTCCGCTTTCGCGCCGGTGCGCCTGACGAGGCCTGGCCCCGCTGGCAAAGGGGAGAGGCGGTGCTGGTGTCCGAGCCCTTCGCTTGGCATCACAGCGTGTCCCTGGGTGACGAACTCACGCTCTACACACCCCGGGGCGAGCAGATGCTTCCGGTCGCGGGCATCTACCAGGACTACGGTTCCCAGCAGGGCGTGGTACTCATGGCGCGAGCCCTGTACGAACAGTTATGGGACGAACGCCGTGTGGGTTCCCTGGGGGTCTATCTCGCGCCCGACGTGGAGGTGGCCGCCGGGGTCGAGGCGGTGCGCCGCGCCCTGGCCGACCTGTCCGAGCCAGTGTTGGTGACCGCCGCCACGGAGATCCGCGAGGCCTCCATGGAGATCTTCGACCGCACCTTCGCCATCACCCACGTACTGCGCCTGCTCACCGTGGGCGTGGCCTTCGTGGGCATCCTGAGCGCGCTCATGGCCCTGCAACTGGAGCGCGCCCGGGAGCACGCCGTGCTGCGCGCCGCGGGCATGACCCCGGGGCAGGTGACTGCACTGGTGACCCTCCAGGGCGCGTTGCTGGGCCTGGCCGCCGGGCTGCTGGCCGTCCCCCTGGGCATGATGATGGCCGACGTACTCATCGACGTGATCAACCGCCGCTCCTTCGGCTGGAGCATGCAGCAGCATGTGCCGCCTGCCGTTCTAGCCGAGGCGGTCTGGCTCGCGGTCATCGCTGCCCTGCTGGCGGGTCTGCGGCCTGCCTGGCGCATGGGGCGGGTCAGACCGGCGCAAGCCTTGAGGGAGGAATGAAAGTGGCAAGTACCCCCCTCCCCAACCCTCCCCCGCAAGCGGGAGAGGGGGGAGGAAAGTGGACCAGGTTTCTCTCTTTACCAGGGAGAAGGGTTGAAAATATCGACATGATTTCTCGCTCCCCTATGGGGAGGGGACATGAAAGTCGTCCCGGTTTCTCCCTCTCCCTCAGGACAAGTCCGCTGGGAGCGGACTTGAACAGCCGACAGGCTGGCCCGGAGGGTGGAGGGCAGGATGCCCGAAGTTTGAGGGTTGGGGTGAGGGTGGTTCTCCTTGCCACTTGCCACTTGCTACTAGCCACTGTCCTGACCGTGGTTCTGGGCGCTTGTGGCAAGCACTCCCAGGACGAATCCCTTGACGTCGCCATCGCCCTGGGCGGCGATGACACCGCCGGCTACCTGCGCGCCGATCGCCCACGGGAATTCAGTTTCCCGGAGGACCACGGCCCCCACCCGGGTTTTCGCAATGAATGGTGGTACATCACCGGCAACCTGGAGGGTGAGCAAGGCCAGCGCTTCGGCTTCCAGATCACCTTCTTTCGCGTGGCGCTCACGCCGGAACCGGCCGAAAGCCCCTCCGCCTGGGCCACGGATCATGTGTGGATGGGACACTTCGCCCTGACCGATACGAGCAGCGGCGAACATCACGCCTTCGAGCGTTTCGCCCGGGGCGCGGCGGGTCTCGCGGGGGCGCAGCTGGATCCGTTTCGGGTCTGGCTGGAGGACTGGTCACTGGCAGCAGAAGCCGACAATGGCATGCCCTGGCGTTTGCGACTGGAAGAGCAGGGGATCGCCATGGATCTGCAATTCACGACGCGCAAGCCACCGGTGCTCCAGGGGGAGGGTGGTCTGAGTCAGAGGGGCGCCGGGGAAGGCAACGCCTCCTACTACTACTCCATGACCCGACTGGATGTCCGTGGTCAGGTCAGCCTGCAGGGTGCCAGCCTGGATGTGACCGGTCAGGCCTGGCTGGATCGGGAGTGGAGCACCAGTGCCCTGGCCGAAGACCAGGCGGGCTGGGACTGGTTCTCCCTGCAGCTGGATGAAGGCTGCGAGCTGATGTACTACCAGATGCGCCGGCAGGACGGCAGTGCCGATCCCCACAGCAAGGGGCTCTGGGTGGACACCGACGGTACCAGCCGCCTGGTGCGTCAGGAGGACGTGGAGATTGAGGTGCTGCGCCATTGGCGCAGCCCCGAAACCGGGCGCCGCTATCCCGTGGCCTGGCGTCTGCATCTGTTACCCGAGGGCCGCGAACTGGAAGTGCGCGCCGTGCAGGAGGCCCAGGAGATGCGCCTGACGGTGCGTTACTGGGAGGGGGCGGTGGACGTCTACGAGGGCGGGCAGACCGTGGGCCGGGGGTAAGTGGAACTTACGGGATATTAGGGAAAGGTTGAAGGGTGATGAAGGGTGAATCACACCACCCCTCCCCAGCCCTCCCCATGAGGGGAGGGGGCTCTGTTGTTTCATTCATCCTTCATCCTTCAACCTTCATCCTTATTTTCAAAACCAACCGCGTCGCTTGAACGCATACAGCATCCCACCTGCGATCAGGATCATGATGCCCCACACCACCGGATAGCTATAGTAGGCGTACAGCTC
>JBHEOJ010000008.1:0-38271 GCA_046260855.1 Thioalkalivibrio sp. | reverse complement strand
GGCGCACCATGGTCGATGCGTCCATCTGCGGCCTGGGACAGGCTGCCCCGAACCTTTTCGAATGTGTGATGAAGTATTTCCCGCAGGAGTTGACCGATGCCAAGTAATGCAGAGCACGCGACACAGAACATCTCGTTTGAGCTCAACGGGCGTACAGTCGACGCGGCGTCCGGCGAGACCATTCTCCAGGCGGCGCGTCGCCATGGCGTCGAGATTCCCCACCTGTGCTACACCGACGGTATGCGCCCCGACGGCAACTGCCGCGCATGTGTGGTGGAAGTCGATGGCGAGCGGGTGCTGGCGCCTTCCTGCTGCCGCAACCCCACCCCGGGCATGAAAGTGAGTACCGACAGTGAACGTGCACAGCATTCCCAGAAGATGGTGCTGGAACTGCTGCTGGCCGATATGCCCGAGACAACCTACAACCCGGATTCGGAACTGGATCACTGGGTGAAGTCCATGGGTGTGGGGGAGCCGCGCTTCGGTACACGCCCCCAGCCCAGGGCCGACCTGTCCCACCCAGCCATTGCGGTCAATCTGGATGCCTGTATTCAGTGCACCCGGTGTGTGAGGGCATGCCGCGAGGAGCAGGGCAATGACGTGATCGGATTCGCGATGCGTGGCAGTCACGCGGAGATCGTCTTCGACCAGGGTGATCCCCTGGGCAAAAGCACCTGCGTCGCCTGTGGTGAGTGTGTTCAGGCCTGTCCAACGGGCGCCTTGATGCCTGCCAATGATCTGGGTATGCAGCCCGTGGAAAAGAAGGTGGATACCGTCTGTCCCTACTGCGGTGTTGGTTGCCTGCTCACCTACAATGTTCAGGACAACCGGATCCTGTTCACCGAGGGTCGCAATGGCCCGGCCAATCTCGGGCGGCTGTGCGTGAAGGGCCGCTACGGGTTCGACTATGCCCACCACCCCCATCGGCTGACCACGCCGCTGATCCGCAAGGAAGGCGTAGCCAAGCCGAAGGACCCGGATCTCGATCCCGCCAACCCGTTCACCCATTTCCGGGAAGCCAGCTGGGAAGAGGCGCTCGAGGTGGCCGCAAAGGGTCTGACACGGATCCGTGACCAGCACGGCCCCAACGCCCTGGCCGGTTTTGGTTCTGCCAAGGGCAGCAACGAAGAGGCCTACCTGTTCCAGAAACTGATTCGCACCGGTTTCCGCACCAACAACGTGGACCACTGTACGCGCCTGTGTCATGCCTCGTCCGTCGCGGCGTTGCTGGAGGGTATCGGCTCGGGCGCGGTGTCCAATCCGGTATCGGACGTAGCTGAAGCCGAGGTGTTCATCGTTATCGGCGCCACGCCCACGGACAATCATCCGGTGGCCGCCACATTCATGAAGAATGCGGTAGAACGGGGCGCGACACTGATCGTGATGGATCCTCGTCGCATGGATCTGGCACGCTATGCAAAGTATCACCTGCAGTTCAAGTCCGACACCGATGTGGCCATGCTCAATGCCATGATGCACACCATCATCGAGGAAGGCCTCACCGACGAGCAGTTCATCCGTGACCGTACCGAAGGTTTCGAAGATCTGCGTGAGCACCTCAAGGCCTTCAGCCCCGAGGCAATGGCATCCGTGTGCGGCATCCCCGCCGAAACCCTGCGCGAGGTGGCGCGGGTCTATGCCACCAGCAAGGGTTCGATGATCTTCTGGGGTATGGGAATCTCCCAGCACGTGCACGGGACGGACAACGCCCGCTGTTTGATCGCCCTGGCGCTGATGACCGGTCAGATCGGTCGTCGCGGCACAGGCCTGCACCCCCTGCGTGGCCAGAATAATGTGCAGGGCGCCTCCGACGTGGGGCTGATCCCCATGGTCTTTCCCGACTACCAGCGTGTCGACAATCCGCAGATCAAGGCGAATTTCGAGGAGCTCTGGGGTACGCAACTGGATGACAAGCCCGGCCTGACCGTGGTGGAGATCATGCACGCGGTGCACGACGACAAGATTCGTGGCATGTACATCATGGGCGAGAATCCGGCCATGTCGGATCCAAATCTAAGACATGCCCGGGACGCCTTGGCCAAGCTGGAGCATCTGGTGGTGCAGGACATCTTCCTGACCGAAACTGCCATGTATGCCGACGTGATCTTCCCTGCCTCGGCATTCCAGGAAAAGGATGGCACCTTCACCAACACGGACCGCCGTGTGCAGCTGGGCCGCAAGGCGCTCGACATGCCCGGTGAGGCCCGCCAGGACCTGATGATCATCCAGGAGCTGGCCCGGAAGATGGGACTCGACTGGCGCTATTCCGGGCCACAGGACGTCTTCGAGGAGATGCGCAAGGCCATGCCGAGCATCCGGGGCATTACGTGGCAGCGGCTGGAGGAAGACGGCTCCGTGACCTATCCTTGCGAGGCGGAAGGGGATCCGGGGCAGGAGGTGATCTTCCAGGACAGCTTCCCGACCCCGACCGGCAGGGCGAGGTTTGTTCCCGCCGGGCTGGTGCGTGCCGATGAATTGCCGGATCAGGAGTACCCCTTCGTCCTGATCACCGGGCGTCAGCTCGAACACTGGCATACCGGAGCCATGACGCGTCGTTCCAGTGTCCTGGACGCACTTGAGCCGGAAGCGGTGGCCAGTCTGCATCCGGACGACCTGGGGCGGCTGGGCATCGAGCCGGGCGGGCGAGTGGTCCTGGAGTCGCGCCGGGGTCGTGTAGAGGTCTGGATTCGCTCCGATCGCGGACTGCAGCCCGGCTCGGTGTTTCTGCCGTTCTGCTACAAGGAAGCCGCCGCCAACTTGCTGACCAACGAAGCGCTTGATCCCTTTGGTAAGATTCCGGAGTTCAAGTACTGCAGCCTCCGGGTACTTCCGGTTGAAGGCGAGCGCCTCGCCGTCTGACGCCAACCCAGGCCGGTGTCCGCGCAGTGAAGGCGGGTGCCGGACGGCCGGCAAGGGCGGGTTGTCCCGGGTTGACCATGACGGGCCCATGTCTCGCCGGTGACTCCGGTCCGCCTGCCCGGCGGTAACCTGATGCAGGGACGGGTTCCGAAATGAGGGGCCGATAACGAGGGCGATGGTACGGGCCTGTCGGCCCGCATGAATGCGAGATTGAAACCGTTTATGGCGTGGCAAGGTATCCACGAACTACCGTACTCACCGGATCCCATCCGGTGGTTTGACGCCCTCGCTGATCGCCCGTGGTCGGTGTTGCTGGACAGCGCCCGGGGCAACGGTGGCGTTGGCCGCTACGACATCCTCGCCGCCGATCCCTACCTGACCCTGGTGACACGGGGGCCGGTAACGGAGGTACGCGGGGATCAGGGTGTCATGCTGACGCCGGAGGATCCGTTTGCCTTGTTGCAGCGTCACCTGGGGCCGCATACCCCGGCACTGGGTGGTCTGCCGTTTTCCGGGGGGGCGATAGGCTACTTCGGGTATGATCTGGGCCGTCGCATCGAGGTGCTGCCGTCGCTGGCGTATGACGATGATGGCATGCCGGCCATGGCCATGGGACTGTACGATTGGGCGGTGGTTCTGGATCACGAGGAGCGTCGTGCCTGTCTCGTGGCGCAGGGTCGCCATCCGCGCACCCGCTCTGGATGGTCGGATCTCGTCCGGCTCCTGGATAATCCGCCACCGGCGCGAGCGAGGCCGGGCTTCCGCCTGCATTCGCCACTGGAATCCAACCTTTCGCGAGATGCCTACGCACGCTGTTTCGAGAGGGTGCAACACTACATTCGCGAAGGCGACTGCTACCAAGTGAACCTCGCACAGCGTTTCAGTGCCCAGGCGGAAGGGGATCCGTGGGGCGCGTATCAGATGTTGCGACAGATTAGTCCCGCACCCTTGGGCGCCTATCTGCATACGCCGTTCGGCGACATTCTCAGCAATTCACCCGAACGGTTCCTGAGCGTCAGGGACACGCGTGTGGAGACACGCCCTATCAAGGGTACCCGGGCACGTTCCGCCGATTCGACGGAGGATCGCGCCCTGGCGCAGGCATTGCAGTCCAGTGCAAAAGATCGGGCCGAGAATGTCATGATCGTGGATCTGTTACGCAACGACCTGGGTAAGACCTGTGAGATCGGCTCGGTACGAGTTCCGGAACTGTGTGCCCTGGAAAGTTACGCGACGGTGCATCATTTGGTCAGCACCGTTACCGGAGGTCTCGCAGAGGGATGCGATGCCGTTGACCTCCTGCGCGGCTGTTTCCCGGGTGGCTCCATCACCGGCGCGCCAAAACTGCGGGCCATGGAAATCATCGAGGAGTTGGAGCCGCACCGGCGCGGCGTCTACTGCGGGTCCTTGGGTTATGTGGGCTTCAACGGGGACATGGATACAAACATCGCCATCCGTACGCTGGTATACAGCGATGGCCGTGTCCGATTCTCGGCTGGTGGCGGCCTGGTGGTCGATTCCAATGTGGATGAAGAATATCAGGAAACGCTGGACAAGGCCGCAGCCATGTTGCGACTGCTGACCCCGAAAGCCCAGATGAGTCGGGTTGGCGGGCAGGGTTAAGACTTTACCGTTTTGTGCCTTGGGTCCGACGCGTCACTGAGCCTGGTGATCCCGGGGACAGCTCCCACGAATGACCCGACGCCTTGTCATCCGATGCCTTGGTCCCCTCTCCCCACGCCGTACGGGGCTGCGTGCACCGGTATGGTGCGCTCGCTCACCCCCTGAAAACATCGCTGTCAGGTATCCCCTTGATCAGGAAAAGGGCAATCAGTGCTGCAAAACGGCACGGTCACCACGATGTTCTCGTCGATGATAACTCTAGAACGAATTGATAGAGGTGCCCTGAAGTACTATCATGAGCATTAAGATTACGTGCTCGCGATGCATGATGAGGCGCCCGTTTCCATCCGCAGGTCGCCGGCGTCTGAATACAGCGTGAATCGGGAGTGAAATGCCCGCGTTCGTCCAGATTGGCAGCCCATCCGGGTTCTGTTTCCCACAGGCGTTAGTAAATCACTTGTTGATAGTGTGGATATGCTGACCGCCGTGACTTTATTACGTCGAGTACCGTTGCTGGCACCGAATTGGGCATGCCGACGGACGAATCGACGGTGATCGGCTCCGACAGGGCCCTGTTGTCACCCGGATGGTGGGGCATCATCTAAAGTACAAATACATCCGGCGCACAATGACGCTGGAGAGCAGTGAGGACAGAGGCGCAATGTTGAATAACCTGTTGTCTCGAGTGCAGATGTGCGACCTCGGTTCGGCCACCGGGATCGCTATGGAGATCATCGACGGTCTCCCGTGGCCTGCGTTAGTGCTGGATGAGGCAGGCACCGTGGTTCATGTCAACGAACAGGTGCAGATGATACCTGGCGATCCCGCGCCGGTAGGCCTTACTGTGTGCAATGCATTTCCGGATTTGTATGCGCAGCTTGCCGGCGATGTGCCGTGGCTGACATCCCAGGATGTATCCGCCACCCTGAAGCGCGGGCAACGTGACCTTCATCTGACGGTACACGTACGCCGGTTTTCCGGGGGTAGTTATATCCTGATCAAGGACGAGACGAAGGCTCGGGAGCAGGAGCTTCATTCAGCCCAGACTGCACGCTTGGCTTCGTTGGGATTCATGCTGGCGGGCGTTTGTCATGAGGTGAGCAACCCGCTCGCCGCCACTTATTCTATGGTCCAGATCCTGCAGTCGCGTATCCAGACCTCCGATGACATGGTGCGCAAGGGACTGGACAACATAGCCACCAATGTGCGCCGCATCCTTGAAGTATCGGCGCGTTTCAGTGACTTCTCCCGCGTCGTGGACGAGCGGATGACCCCCTTCAATGTGAGTCTCGCCATTGAGGAGGCGTTGTCCATGCTGGGGCAAGGAGTGTGTCTCGAAGGAGTGACAATACAACACACCGCTGATCCGGGAGCGAAGGTGGTGGGGCGTGTCAGCGAGTTGCGCCAGGTGTTCTTCAACATTCTGCTTAATGGTGTGCAGGCTTTGGACGGCGAAGGGCAGCTCGTCATCGATGCGCGGCATGTCGAACCTGCAGGGGAGAGTGACGGGGTGGTGCTGGTTACCATCCGTGACAATGGCCCGGGTATAGCCGAAGCCCACCTCAGCCGCATTTTCGAACCTTTCTTCACCACCAAACGCTGTGGGGACGGCACAGGGCTGGGACTGGCCATCAGTTACGAGATCCTGCAGGAGCACGAGGGGAGCCTGCGCGTCGAGAATCATCCTGAGGGCGGGGCCTGTTTCACCACCGTGCTACCCCTCAGAAAACACGCGGTATGAGCGAACCTGCTTACAGTATCCCTGCCGGATCGAATGAGGAGCGAACCGGGGGAGGCCATCGCATCCTGGTGATCGACGATGACTTCGGTCTGGCAGAAACGGTGGAGATGCTTTTGCGGCTGGAGGGCTATGACCCGGTCGTTGCCAACGAAGCGGGCAAAGGGCTGGAGCTTGCCCGCGAATGTTACTTCGAACTGGTAATAACCGATCTCAAGCTCCCCGACTCAACCGGTCTCGACGTAATTCAGACCATCCACGCAACAGATCCTGAAACCCCGGTCATTCTCATGACCAGCTTTTCCTCCGTGGAAAGTGCCGTCGAGGCGCTGCGTTTGGGCGCCGTCGACTACATCATCAAGCCGTTCAACAACGACAAGTTCCTCCATGCCGTCAGACGTGCTTTGGATGAGCGCCGGATGAAACGCGAGAACCGGATTCTCAAGCGCAATCTGGGCAAGGTCTACGATCACAAGAAGCTCATCGGCGAAAGTGAATCCATCAGGCGTGTCCTGGACCTCATAGAGCGTGTTGCGCCATCGGATGCGAACGTGCTGATCCAGGGTGAGAGTGGTACCGGCAAGGAGCTGGTGGCCCGGGCCATTCATGACGCCAGCAACAAAGCCAACGGTCCGTTCGTTCCAATCAACTGTGGGGCAATCCCCGCCGACCTTCTCGAGTCCGAGCTGTTCGGGCATGTCAAGGGTGCGTATACGGGCGCTGTAGCATCCAGTGAAGGCCTGATCCGTGAGGCCAAGGGAGGTACATTGTTGCTGGACGAGATCTCGGAGCTTGCCATCAGCCTGCAGGTCAAGCTACTTCGGGTGATTCAGGAACGTCAGGTGCGTCCGGTGGGATCGAGCCAGTTCTACAATTTCGATGTGCGTTTTCTTGCTGCAACGAACAAGGACTTGCGTGAGGAAGTGGAGAAAGGCAATTTCCGAGAAGACCTGTTTTACCGCCTCAATGTCATCAACATTCACGTTCCACCCCTGCGGGAGCGCCCCGGTGACGTGGAGGTACTCGCCCGGCGTTTCATCGCTTATTACAGCAAGAAGATCGGCAAGCGGGTAAAGGGCATCAGCAAGGACTTCGCGGAGCTACTTAACAAACAGCAGTGGCCGGGCAACGTGCGGGAACTGGAGAATCTGATCGAACGTGCAGTTATCCTGGCCGAAGGGGACACCCTGACGCGGCGGGACATCGTCGACATGATGCCGCAGGCGCCACGGCGCAAGGAGATGGTCGAGAACGACAAGGTTGGCCTCCTGTCCGTGGAAGAGTATATACGTGAGATCATCGTGCGTCATCAGGATCAGTATAGCGAAACAGATCTTGCGAAGATCCTTGGTATTGGCCGAAAGGCGCTTTGGACGCGCCGCCGCAACTGGGGGCTTCATCGTGAACGCAAGGGCACGGCAGAGCGCGATTCCGGCGCCGACGACCATGATCTCGATACCTATAGCGACTGACCGGGGCTTGGTCGGGACACACGACGTTACTGATCTCTATGCAAATATATCTAAGTCTCGGCTCCAATCTGGACAATCCCCGGAGAAATCTGCGACAGGCGATTGGGCTGTTGGAACAATATGGGTTCAGGCGGATTCGGGTGTCTCCAACCGTTGAGACGCCGGCCTTGTTGCCGGAAGGTGCCCCTGCGTACTGGAACAGGCCGTTCCTGAATCTCGTCATGCAAGGCGAGACAGACTTTACTCCCGCGCAATTACGGGAACGTATTACCACTATCCAGTCGCAGATCGGGCGCGGTGAAGGTTCGCGTTGGGCCCCTCGCAAGATTGACATCGATATATTGCTATGGGGTGAGGAGCGTGTAGTAACGCCCGATCTCACAATTCCGCATCCGGACATGCATGCACGAAGTTTCGTCGTTTCGCCGCTGCTTTTTCTGGCCCCGCATCTGACTGTACCCGGCCTGGGGGCAAAGCGGCTCATTGACTGGTCGCACGAGCTTTCTCATCACATTCCGCTGTGGATGGGTATCCTCAACGTCACACCCGACTCGTTCTCAGACGGAGGCGAGTTTGTGGCGTGGGAACGAATCGAGCCACATGTTGACGCAATGGTGCACGCGGGAGCGCACATTATCGACGTGGGCGCCGAATCAACCCGGCCCGGCGCCACCCCGATTAACGCCGCCGAGGAGTGGGCCCGACTCGCGCCTCTGCTCGCACGCCTGGTGGAAAAGTTCCGCGACGATCCCCTTCGGCCGCTGATTAGCCTGGATACCTATCATCCGCAGGTCGCGCAACGTGGATTGGAGGCAGGCGTGGACATCATCAATGACGTGAGCGGTCTGACTTCACCGCAGATGAGAGAACTCGCCCAGGCTGGTGACAAAGACTGGATCGCCATGCACCACGTTACGATACCTGCCAGCAAGGCCCATACCTTGCCGCCTGATTGTGATCCTGCCGAGACGGTGGAACGCTGGCTGATGGAGCAAATGGAAGCCTGGGACAAGGCCGGTCTGAATCTGGAACGTCTCATCTTTGATCCCGGTGTGGGGTTCGGGAAGGACGCACTCCAGTCGCTTCAGTTGCTGCGTCACGCAGGGCGTTTCAGGCGCCACGGCTTGCGCGTACTGATAGGCCACTCGCGAAAGTCGTTTATGGAAAACCTCGGTTCCCGGAACGTCTCCGAGAAGGACCAGGTAACCGTTGGTGCGTCCCTAAACCTGTGTGCCCAAGGAGTGGACATAATCCGAGTTCACAACGTGCCGCTTCACACAACTGCTTATCGAGGATGGTCCCATCTCGTTGCGACATAGGACTTGTCCAATTATTGAGCCTTGCATAAATACATGACGTATTCAAAGTGCCAACTCCGCCTGTGCCCAGAAGGCCGATACCAAGGCGGGTCACCTTTGCATGGACTTCAGTCGCCGGAGTCTGAAGAGGTCCCAAAGCATTCTTGATCAAAAAACTCCGTGTCCTCTGCGTCTCTGCGATATTTGCGTTGCCATGCGGGGCGCGGGATTGCCAGGCCTTACACAGTGGCATCACGCCTCTCGATCCCAAGTCTTTCCAGCCAGCGTTCGTCGCCCACCACGATGAACTCCGGGTTGAGCAGGGATTCGCTGGTGTTGCAGCGCAGGGGCTGGCCCTGCAGATCCAGTACCTCCCCGCCGGCCTCGGTGACGATGCACTGGGCGGCGGCGGTGTCCCATTCGCTGGTGGGGCCTAGGCGGGGGTAGAGATCGGCGCGGCCCTCGGCCACCAGGCAGAGCTTCAGTGAACTACCCATGGGCAGGAACTCGTGGTCTCCCAGGCGCTCCAGGAATTCGCCCATGCGTTCGCTGCCGTGGGAGCGGCTGCCGGCCACCACCGGGCGTTTGCGGCGTCGGTTGATGCGCATGGGCGAGGGCTCGCCGCCAAGTTCGTTGCGCTCGGCACCCAGGCCGCGGGCCGCCCGGTAACACAGGCCCAACACCGGCGCCTGCACTACGCCCAGCACCGGAACGTGATCATGGATCAGTGCGATGTTCACGGTGAACTCACCGTTGCGTTTGACGAATTCACGGGTACCGTCCAGTGGGTCCACCAGCCAGTAGGTGGTCCAGCCGGCCCGCACCGACCAGGGGATCTGGTCCGATTCCTCGGACAGCACGGGCAGACCGGGTGTGAGTTCCTTGAGGGCGCCCAGGATGTGGCGGTGGGCGGCCAGGTCAGCCTCGGTCAGCGGTGAGCGGTCGTCCTTTTCCTGTACCTCGAAGGCCTCTTCGTAGATGGCCAGAATGCGCGCACCTGCCTCCCGGGCGATCAGGCAGACGTTGTTGCGCAGGTGTTCCAGGGACAGTCCACCGGGCAGGGGGTTTGGCGCGTTCATAGGCGGATCCGGTTGCGGGCCAGGTACAGGGCGGCGATGCTGCGGGCCTCGGTGAAGTCGTCGCGCTCGTGCAGCTGTTCCAGCTGCTCCAGGGGCCAGGGCACCACCTCAATGTCCTCGGGCTCATCACCCTCCAGGCGTTGTTCATGGAGATCCTGGGCCAGGACCACGTGGGTGCTGTGGCTGAGATAACCGGGGGCGACGGTGAGCGAAGTGAGATGGATCAGGGAACGGGCGCCGTAGCCGATCTCTTCCATGATCTCCCGGTTCGCGGCGGCCAGTATTTCCTCCCCCGCCTCGATACGTCCCTTGGGCAGGGCCAACTCGTAGCGGTCAGTGCCAGCCGCATATTCCCGAATCAACAGCACCGTGCCGTCGTCCATCACCGGCACGATGAGCACAGCCCCGTTGCCGGAACCCACCAGCCGCTCGTAGCGGGTGTTCACGCCGTTGGAGAATTCCAGCTCCAGTTCCTCCACGTGAAACAGCCGGCTGCGCGCCACGGTGCGACTGTTCAGGATGCGGGGTTTCTTGCGCACATCGGTCTCCTGCCGTCTGGTTCCTGGTTCGCCCGGGGTACACGGGCGAACCCACATTGTAGCGCAGCCCGGGGCCGGTCCGGGACTCGGCCGGGGCTATGGTCCGGGGCGCATTTAGGACACAATGATCCCCATGCATGATACCCCCAAGACATCCTCGATTGCCCCCGACTGGTCCCGGATCTCCACCGTACTGCTGGACATGGACGGCACGCTCCTGGATCTGCACTTCGACAATCATTTCTGGCTGGAGCACCTGCCCCGGCGCCTGGCCCAGGTCCGGGGCATGGACGAGGCCGAGGCCCAGACCCTGGTGCGCGAGCGTACCGGCGCCGTGCGTGGCCAGCTGGTCTGGTATTGCCTGGATTACTGGAGCCGCGAGCTGGAGCTGGACATCGTCGCCCTCAAGCGCGAGGTGATGCATCTGATCGCGGTACATCAGCACGTGGAGGATTTTCTGGCTGCTGTGCGCGAGAGCGGACGGCAGGTGATGCTGGTGACCAACGCCCACCGGGACAGCCTGGACCTCAAGCTGGCCTGTACCGGCATCGGCTGTCACTTTGACCGACTGGTGAGCGCCCACGACCTGGGCCGCGCCAAGGAGGAGCCGGGATTCTGGGACCAGCTGCGCCAGCGCGAAGCCTACGATCCGGATACGACCCTGCTGGTGGATGACAACCTGGACGTGCTGCGTTCGGCCCGGGACTACGGCATCGCCCACCTGCGCGCGGTGCGCCGGCCGGACACGCGCCGCGCGGAAATGGACACAGGGGAGTTTGTGGGACTTGGGGATTTCAGGGAATTGGGAGTGCCTTCGGAAGGTTGAAGGTGGAAGGATGAAGGTTGAATCAAACGGCCTCCCAGCGACCCTCCCCTGAGGGGATTAGACTCTGCCTTCATCCTTCATCCTTCATCCTTCATCCTTCATCCGAAGGATGCTCACCCTCTCTTCCACTTCTTGAAGCGCTTCTTGCAGTACTTCAGCAGCGTCTCGTAATCTGGGAAGTACAGGTCGAAGCCGTCCTCGGCGGGGGCGTCGTATTCGCAGTAGTCGTTGGTGTGGTCGCGGCAGATCTGCGGGCGGGCGTCATAGATCCCACAACCGCCACCGGGCTGCAGGTGGGTGCAGCGTGTCTCAAGCAGCAGGTACCAGCCGTCCTCGTCCTTATAGGCGCGCACGTTCTCGTGGGAGACCTGCCAGAGCAGATGCTCGAAATCGTACTTGGTGCGTGGCTTGTCGATGGCCTGGGTGATGTAGGTGCAGCACTTGGAGTTGGTGCAGAAACCGCACTTGTTCTCCGGGGTGATCTCCACGCGGGTAGCTGACTTTACCGGGATTTTTGCCAGTCGGCTCATGGCTGCCTCATTTCACTGGGGTGGGCAGGTTGCGGATCAGGTCCAGTCGGATGCTGATGCGCTCGCCCTGTTCATTGTCGGCCTCAAGATACAGCCGGCCATCGCGCTGGATCACCTCCAGTGGTCTGACCCGGCCCATCCAGGCCTTATCGCCGCGCTCGTCGGCCCAGTTCAGGGCCAGGGTCTCGCCGGTCAGAATGGCGATCTCCAGACGTTCGGTCACGTGGCGCGGGACATCCTGGTAGGTCTTCATGCGGGGTGACTCTCTTGTGGGCGCAGGCATGATAGCGGCTTAACCGCGTGGCGACAAAATTCCCCAGTGATTCGCACGATTCAGGCATTGTGGCGATAGCGGGTGGGGTCCGCCACACCGGCCTCCCGGAAGGCCGCCTGACGATGACGACATTGGGGGCATGCGCCGCAATGGGTCTCGTAACCGAGCAGGCAGCTCCAGGTGTGGGCGAAATCCACACCCAGCTCGGTGCCCAGCCGGATTACTCCGGCCTTGTCCAGGTGGATCAGGGGCGTGCTCACCACCAGACCGGGCTGCAATTGCGTCACCATGTGTCTAAATCCCGTCAGGAATGCGCTCGATGCACTGGGGTAAGCGCTCAGGTCATCGCGGTTCAGCGCCAGGGCCACCTGCCCGATACCGTCCCGGCCCGCATAACTCACCGCCAGGGACAGGATCACCAGGTTGCGGTGGGGCAGGGGCACATGGGGTCGCTTGTCCAGGCCGTCCCGGAAGGTCTCGCCCACCGCCGAGAGATCCAGCTCCACCGGCGTGAGCCCGTGCTGCCGGCACAGGGTTCGGGCGGCCTCTCGCTCCCGTGGGGCGCCCCGCTGGCTGTAATCCACCACCAGGGCCGTGACCGGGCCTTCAGAGACGGCCTGGGCCAGCAGGGTGGCGCTCTCGATGCCACCGCTGAGCAGCAACAGGGAACCGGCGCGTTCATCGGGACTCGAAATTGACAAGGATGTCCCCATATTGGAATCAGGCATCACGGAATGGCGAGGAGGTATCGCAACCCATGACACAGGCAAATTTCAGCATCGGACAGATCATACATCACCGCCTTTTTGGCTATCGCGGGGTGATCGTGGACGTGGACGCCAATTTCCAGGGCACCGAGGAATGGTACGAGCAGGTGGCCCAGAGCCAGCCGCCCAGGGACGAGCCCTGGTATCACGTGCTGGTGGATGGTCAACCGGTGGAAACTTATGTGGCCCAGCAGAATCTGGAACCGGGGGATGCCAGCAAGCCCATCGAGCACCCCTACACCGAGGCCTATTTCAGGGCCTTTGACAACGGCAGCTACCGCAGCCGTGCCCAGATGAACTGACAGGGGCTGCTTGCATGCTGGATCGTATCAGGCAGTTCTTCGAGGAACATATTGCCGCGCCGGCGCCTGGCCTTGCCGGCGCTGATAAGGCAGACCCCGGTCATGGCCTGCACCTGGCCACGGCGGCGCTGCTGCTGGAGGTGAGCCGGGCGGATTTTCAGGTCCATGATAAGGAACTGGAGACCATCGCCCACATCCTGCAGCGCCAGTTTGATTTCACTGAGCTGGAGACCCGGGAGTTGCTGGAACTGGCCCGGGCCGAGAGCGAAGAGTTGTTGTCATTGCACCCCGTCGTGCGCCTGATCAACGACCATTTCGATCACGATGGGCGCGCCCGGATCATGGAGGACCTGTGGCAGGTGGCCTACGCCGATGGCAAGCTGGACAAGCATCAGGAGTACACGGTGCGCAAGATCGCCGACCTGCTGTACATGCCGCATTCGGTGTACATCAGGACCAAGCTTAAGGTTCAGGAGGGTGCCGGGAAGACTGGTCAAGCAACTGGCTAGCCTCCAGTCGTGTCCTTTCACAGACGAAGGTAGGGCACACGAGTTTATTTTCGGTCTGTTGAAACGGCCGCCGGTCATGCGTTGAATTCAAAGGCTTTCGATTCCCGTTGCACGGAGCTCGAGTTACTTTTCTTGCTTGTCCAAGAAAAGTAACCAAAAGAAGGACACCCCGATGCCGCACCCGCTGATCGCGGGTGCCCTGCGTTGCTTGGCTTCGAGGGGGTCGCCTGACAGGCCGTCCATGGTCTGGCAGGCGACGCGCCGCGTCCGTTGCGGCGTCCCTTCGGGCTTTTTCCCTCGAAGCCTGCGCTTACTCGGTGCGGCAAAGGGTGGGCAGGTCAACACCGCTTCGACGGACGCTGCAAGAAGGATTGGCTATCCTCGCCACTTGCCACTTGCCACTTGCCACTTGCCACTTGCCACTTGTCTCTGGCCTTCAGCCCGCATAAAAAAGCCCGGCATTGCCGGGCTTTTTTATGCGGGCTGAAGTGCCTTGCCTTAAATCATGTCTTTCAGGTTCTTCAGGGGCAGCACCTTGACCACCTTGCGGGCGGGCTTGGCCTTGAACATCATCTCCTCGCCGGTGGCGGGGTTGCGACCCTTGCGTGCCTTGGTGGCGGGCTTTTTCACGACCTTGATCTTGAGCAGGCCGGGCAGGGTGAACATGCCCACGCCGCGGGGCTTGACGTTCTTCTGGATCAGGCCCTGCAGGGAATCCATCACCGCACCCACGTCCTTTTTGGTCATGCCGGTTTCCGTGGCGATGTGATTGAGGATCTCGGTCTTGGTGGGGGGTTTGGGCTGTGCTGCGGTGGCGACCTTGGTCTTGGTCGTGGCTTTCTTTTTGGCTGCCATGTGGTAGCTCCCTGTCGTTGGCGTCAAGCGCGCATGAATACGGATGTGTTCAGGTTAAACGCAGATTAAGATAACACGATGATTTTCTACTGGCGAGACGGTTGTTACCGTAAATACCGGCTTTTCACTGCACTGCACCCTTGTGGTGCCCCGGCGGTGAACAGTGCTTGAACATGGCACATTACTTGCCGCGTTCCTGGTGGGTCTGCTGGGCGGTGTGCATTGCGTTGGCATGTGCGGTGGCATCGTCGCCGCCCTGAGTCTCGGGACACGCACCTCCGCAGGCACGACCGCTTGGTCGCTGTTGCTCTCCTATAACCTGGGACGCATCGTCAGTTATACCCTGGCCGGCGCGCTGGCCGGCGGTGCCGGGTGGTTTGCGGCGCGACTGCTGGATGTGCATCAGGCACAGTTGTGGCTGCAGTTGCTGGCCGCCGGGTTCATGATTGCCCTGGGCTTGTATCTGGCCGGCTGGTGGCAGGGTCTTGCCCGGGTGGAACGGGCGGGCGGCGTGATATGGCGCAGGATCGAACCTCTGGGACGGCGCTTCATGCCGGTGCGCACGCCGGGCCAGGCCCTGGTGCTGGGCGGGCTTTGGGGCTGGCTTCCCTGCGGCCTGGTCTACAGCGTCCTGATCTGGTCTCTGAGTGCCGGGGGCATGGTGCAGGGTGCATTGCTGATGGCGGCCTTTGGCCTGGGCACCTTGCCCAATCTTTTGCTCATGGGGGCCATGGCGGCGCGTCTGGGACAGTGGATGCGCAGGCCCTGGGTGCGGGCCCTGGCCGGTGTCCTGGTGGCGGGTTTTGGTGTCCTGATGTTGGTTCAGGCACTGGGGTGATCGTTGCTGAAGATCGGATACGCATTGCACGCGAAGGTCACGAAGAGGATCGGCTCCCCTTCATGATCTTCGCATTCAATGCAGTTGAGGCCGTTTAGCGGGTAAAGAATTCCTGACGGAAACGCACGGTCAACGGGCTGCCTCCGGTGGGGGTGGCGTTGATGGTGAAGTCCAGGGTCTCGCCATCGTTGATGCCGGTTTCGGACAGGTAGTAGATGGCCGAGCCGTCACGTACCTCGCGAAAATCCAGGACCCGGCTCTGGCCCCGCAGGTTGACGGCCTTGCCGTTGACTTCGGCCAACTGGGGTTCTGTGCCCACGCCCAGGGACTTTTTCAGGATGCTGATGTTGATCAGCGCCCGGTTGCGACTGCGGGTGATGCCGTAGTTGCGGGCGACCTCGGGTGACAGGAAGTCGGTGCTCAATGCGTTGTAATGCACCACGTAATCACCGAAGTCCTGTTGGCCGCCGGCCTGTGCGGTGCCAGTGAGGGTGCCGATCAGTACGAACAGTAGAAATGCCTTGAACATGAGTTGTGCCTTCATGGATTGACGCTCCTCCAGTGTGCCCTGGTTTGATGGTTGTCTGCCTGCGGGAAGTTTCTTGCCCTGCCTTCCAGTGTAGCCAAAAACCGTCTGCGAGTGTTCCTGCAGATTAGGGAATGGGAGATGGGAAGGGAGTGGGGGATGGGTTTGAGTGTCTCGATACGCACGGTCTTTTGCCGGGATGCCTTACCCCGCAACACCTGTGCCGCGCCCCGGGGCACGAAAGCTGCGGGCGAGGAAACGGCACAGACGGGTGTGGGCCTCGCCGTCCACGGGGGCGGCAGTGATGTCGATATTGAGCCGTTCGCCCAGGATCTCACCGAAGCGGTCGGTGCTTGCCCGGGGCTGGACCTTCAGATGCAGCAGCAGATCGTCCCCTTGCCACTGGTAGTAGACGCCGGTCACCTCAGAAGATGGATCGCAAAAGGATCAGCAATATGTTCAGGCCGATGATGGCGACCAGAGGTGACAGGTCCACGGCGCCCAGGTTGGGCATGATGGCGCGGATGGGGCGCAGTACCGGACGATTGAGGCTGCTCACCAGGGCGGCCACCGGGTTGCCGCGCATGCCGCCGGCCATGAACCAGCTCATCACGGCCTCGATGACGATGCTGAAGATGAACACGTAGATGAGCAGTTGCAGCAGCTGGAATATCGCCACCAGGAACACCAGGCCCAGTCCCGGGCTTGCGCCGCTGAGCCAGGCCACCAGCCAGATTTCCAGCATCTTGATCAGTACCATGAGCAGCAGTACCGATGTGTCCAGGCGGCCGATGGCGGGCACGATGCGTCGCAGGGGCAATACCGGCGGGTTAGTGATGGTGACTAGCACTTGGGACACCGGGTTATAGAAGTCTGCCCGCACCATGGCCAGCAGCATGCGCAGCATGAGCGCGATTACGTACAGGCTGAGCAGGGTGGAGATGAGAAAGATGCTGATGTCCTGAAGAGGTCCAGGCATGGATATGGCTCCGCTGTGGTTCAGTCTTTGCCCAGTTGATCGGCCAGTTCACGGGAACGGTCCCGAGCAGCGTCCAGGGCCTTGCTCATGAGTTCACGAAAGCCGCCGGACTCCAGTGTGTTCAGGGCGCTTTCCGTCGTGCCGCCGCGAGAGGTGACCCGGGCGCGCAGGGTG
Source organism: Thioalkalivibrio sp. (assembly GCA_046260855.1). Classification (GTDB taxonomy): domain Bacteria; phylum Pseudomonadota; class Gammaproteobacteria; order Ectothiorhodospirales; family Ectothiorhodospiraceae; genus Thioalkalivibrio_A. Next base: position 21,083 of record JBHEOJ010000008.1, on the reverse strand, counting down.
GCGGCGTCGTCGTCGGATTCCAGGGCCAGCTTGGCGGCGCCGAAGGCGGTCTGCAGGGCCAGCAGTCGCGCGGTCTCCCGGGGCAGGCCCAGCTGCACGCCGGCGTCCTCCATGGCCTCCATGAGCAGGAACACGTAGGCGGGGCCGCTGCCGGACAATGCGGTGACTGCGTCCAGGGCCGCCTCGTCATCCAGCCACAGGGCCAAACCCACGGCGCGCAGGATGGATTCCGCCAGGTTCTTGCGGGGCCCGTCGACCCGGGCGTTGGCCACCATGCCCGTGGCGCCGCAGCCCACCAGAGCAGGGGTGTTGGGCATGCAGCGCACCACGGCCAAGTCGCCGCCCAGCCAGCGTTCAATGTCCTCGCTGCGCACGCCGGCGGCGATGGACACGACCAGGGGCCTGCGGGCCTGGACCGTCTCGGCCAGCTCGCGGGCAACCGTCCCCAGTACCTGGGGTTTGACGGCCAGCACCAGGACCTCGGCGTGGCCTACTACTTCGCGGCCGTGTTCGGCGAGATGCAAATCGGGCCAGCGCCGGGCGATGAGCTCGCGCTGTTCCGGGCTGGGGTCTACTGCCCACAGGGCGTCCTCGGGCCAGCCGTCCTGGATCAGGCCGCCGATCAGGCTGCGTGCCATGTTGCCGGCGCCAATGAAGGCTATGGTTTCATTCATGACGGGATCCGTTGTGTGCTTCGCATGGGTGTGTAACTGAAGCGAGTGTGCAGGCGATGATAAACCTTGCGCTTGCCTATGTCCTGCGACGCTCGCCGAAGATGGCCGTGCCCACCCGCACGATGGTCGTACCTTCGGCGATGGCGGCCTCCATGTCTGCGCTCATGCCCATCGACAGGGTGTCCAGGGGGTGACCCTGGGCAATCAGTGAATCCTTGAGTTCGCGCAGCCGCGCAAAGGCCTGGCGCTGCTGGTTGAAGTCCTTGCCCGGCGCGGGGATGGCCATCAGCCCCCTCAGGTCCAGCCCCTGCTGCATGGCTACCGCCTCGGCCAGTGCCGGCAGTGCCTGGGGCGTGACCCCGGACTTGCTGGCCTCGGCGTCCAGGTTCACCTGCAGGCAGACCTGGATCGGCCCCAGGGTATCCGGTCTCTGTTCGCCCAGACGCCGGGCGATCTTCCCCCGGTCGATTGAATGCACCCAACGGGCGATGCCGGCGATCTGCCGGGTCTTGTTGGCCTGCAGGGGGCCGATGAAGTGCCATTGCAGGTCGGCGTGCGCCAGTTGCGCTGCCTTGTCTGCCAGTTCCTGGGCATAGTTCTCGCCGAAGGCCAGCTGGCCGCAGGCCAGTGCCTCGCGCAGGGCCTCCACCGGTTGGGTCTTGCTGACCGCCAGCAGGGTGATCCCGGCCGGGTCCCGACCGTAGTGTTGGGCCAGTTCGTGGATGTGTGCCCTGACGGCCTCGAGTCTGTCGCGAATAGGGGTCATAGGGCTATGCTATATTCGAAATCAAGTGAGTGTCCCGTCTGTCTGGATTGTGGGCGGGTCTGTCCGCCCACCCGGTGATAACTACCGTTCATGCGCGATGCGGCTTCACGTCCCCCACGGGGCGGGGCACACTTCGCGAAACGGACACCCGCATCCGGGCAATCGACTTGGGGGAATGAATGGATATTACGCAACTGCTTGCGTTCGCGGTCAAGAACGGCGCATCGGATCTTCACCTCTCGGCCGGTCTGCCACCCATGATCCGTGTGGATGGCGATGTGCGCCGCATCAACGTACCCGCCCTGGAACACAAGAGTGTCCACGGCATGGTGTACGACATCATGAACGACAAGCAGCGCAAGGATTTCGAGGAGTTCCTGGAGACGGACTTCTCCTTCGAGATCCCGGGCCTGGCCCGGTTCCGCGTCAACGCATTCAACCACAACCGTGGTGCGGGCGCGGTGTTTCGTACCATCCCCAGCAAGATCCTCACCCTGGAAGAGCTCAGCTGCCCGAAGATCTTCGAGGACATCTCGGAATATCCCCGCGGCATTGTCCTGGTGACCGGGCCCACCGGCTCCGGTAAATCCACCACCCTGGCCGCCATGGTCAATCACAAGAACGAAAGCGAATACGGGCATATCCTCACCATCGAGGACCCCATCGAGTTCGTGCACGAGAGCAAGAAGTGTCTGGTCAACCAGCGCGAGGTGCATCGTGACACCCTGGGCTTCAACGAGGCCCTGCGCTCGGCACTGCGAGAGGACCCGGACACCATCCTGGTGGGTGAGATGCGGGACCTGGAGACCATCCGCCTGGCGCTCACCGCCGCCGAGACCGGTCACCTGGTGTTTGGCACCCTGCACACCAGTTCCGCCGCCAAGACCATTGACCGCATCGTGGACGTATTCCCGGCTGCGGAAAAGGACATGGTGCGCGCCATGTTGTCGGAATCCCTGCGGGCGGTGATCTCCCAGACCCTGCTCAAGCGCATCGGCGGCGGTCGTGTGGCGGCCCACGAGATCATGCTGGGCACCCCGGCCATCCGCAACCTGATCCGAGAGAACAAGATTGCCCAGATGTATTCTGCCATTCAGACCAGCCAGGGGGCCGGCATGCAGACCCTGGATTCCAGCCTCAAGGAGCTGCTGGCCAGGGGCATCATCGGCAAGGAAGATGCACGCCGCAAGGCAACCAACCCGGATGCCCTGTAAGCAGGCGGGTGTGACCCACGGCGCGAAGAACCACGTACCCGGATAGACGAGGCTTCAAATGGATCGCGATAAGGCCATACGTTTCATGCACGACCTGCTGAAGACCCTGCTCAGCAAGAAGGGCTCAGACCTGTTCATCACCGTCGGTGCGCCCCCGTCCATCAAGGTCGATGGACGCATGACCCCCATCACCAACCAGCCCCTGTCGCCGGCCCACACCCAGGTGCTGGTGCGTTCCATCATGAACGACAAGCAGGCTTCAGAGTTCGAGCGCACCCAGGAGTGCAACTTCGCCATCAGCCTGCCGGGCGTGTCGCGTTTTCGTGTCAACGTCTTCACCCAGCGGGGCACTTCCGGAATGGTGTTGCGTGTCATCACCACCGAGATCCCCTCCTTCGAGGAGCTCGCCCTGCCGCCCCAGCTCAAGGACATTGCCATGACCCGCCGCGGTCTGGTGATCTTCGTCGGCGGCACAGGCTCGGGCAAGTCCACTTCCCTGGCCGCCATGCTGGGCTACCGCAATCAGAACAGCTACGGGCACATCGTCACCATCGAGGATCCCATCGAATTCGTGCACTCCCACGTCAACTGCCTGGTTACCCAGCGCGAGGTGGGCGTGGATACGGAAAACTACGAGATCGCCCTTAAGAACACCCTGCGCCAGGCCCCGGACGTGATCCTCATCGGTGAGATCCGCGACCGTGAGACCATGGATTACGCCATCGCCTTCGCCGAGACAGGTCATCTGTGCCTGTCCACGCTGCATGCCAACAGCACCAACCAGGCGCTGGATCGCATCATCAACTTCTTCCCCGAGGAGCGGCGCCAGCAGCTGCTCATGGACCTGTCCCTGAACCTCAAGGGCGTGGTCTCCCAGCGCCTGATCCCCAAGGTCGACGGCAAGGGCCGGGTGCCCGCCGTGGAGATCATGATCAACTCCCCGCTCATGTCGGATCTCATCTTCAAGGGCGAGGTGCACGAGATGAAGGAACTCATAGCCAAGTCCACCGAAGGCGGCATGCAGACCTTCGATCAGGCCCTGTTCAAGCTGTTCGAATCCGGCCAGATCACCTACGAAGAGGCCCTGCGCAACGCCGACTCGGTCAACGATCTGCGCCTGCGCATCAAGCTCGACAGCAAACGCGCCCGTCAACAGAACACCATAGACGACGTGACCCACCTGGAAGTGGAAGAGACACCCGAAGAATCCGGCCTGATGAGATAAACCCAGTGGCAAGTCTCAAGTGGCAAGGATCTGCGATTCTCCTTGCCACTTGAGACTTGGCACTTGAGACTGCCCCTATGACCATCGAACCCTATCTGAAACTCATGGCGCAGAAAAACGCCTCGGACCTGTTTTTCACCGTGGGCGCGCCGGCCAGCGTGAAGATCGAGGGGGAGATGCGGCCTATCAGTCGCCACACCATGGCGCCTGGCTCGGTCAAGGAGATGGCCTATGAGCTGATGGACGAGCGCAAGATCGAGGACTTTGAAAACACCCGGGAGATGAATATCGGCATCTCCGTGGAAGATCTGGGCCGCTTTCGTGTGAACATCTACATGCAGCGCGGCGAGGTCTCCATGGTGATCCGCTACATCAAGTCCGATGTGCCGACCATCGAGAGCCTGCATCTGCCTCATGTGCTCAAGGACCTGGTGCTCAACAGCAATGGCCTCGTGCTGGTGGTGGGCTCCACGGGCTCGGGAAAGTCCACCTCCCTGGCGGCCATGCTGGATTACCGCAACGCCCAGCGGGCCGGGCACATCCTCACCGTCGAGGATCCGATCGAGTATGCCTTCACCCACCGCAAATCCATCGTGGGTCAGCGGGAGGTGGGGCTGGATACCCTGTCCTACGAGAATGCCCTGCGCGAGGCCATGCGCGAGGCGCCGGACATGATCATGATCGGTGAGGTCCGCGACCGTCTGACCATGGAGGCGGCACTTACCTATGCGGATACCGGCCACCTGGTCCTGTCCACCCTGCATGCGGTCAATGCCAACCAGGCACTGGATCGCATCATCAACTTCTTCCCGCCGGATTCACGTCGCCAGATCCTCATGGACCTGTCCCTGAACATCAGGGGCATCATGTCCCAGCGTCTGGTCACCACCAAGGATGGCAGTCGTATGCCTGCGGTGGAGGTGATGCTTAATACACCCTACATCTCCGAGCTCATCCGCAAGGGCGAGATCAACGCTATCAAGGAGATCATGGAAAAGGGCGCTTCGGTGGGCATGCAGACCTTCGACCAGTCCCTGTTCGAGCTGTACAAGGCCGGCAAGGTCACCCTGCCGGAGGCCCTGTCCAAGGCGGATTCCCGTGGTGATCTGGAATGGCGCATCCACTTCGGTGGTGGTGTGAAGTCCCTCAAGAAGGAGGACGATTCACTGACCATGCCCAGCGAGATGGTCACCCCATCCGCTGAGGGCGGTCGCAAGCCCGCCACCAGCTACGAAGATCTCAAGCCGCTCTCGGAGAGCGGCTTGGATGAGGGTAAAGGATGAGGGTAAAGGTTGAAGGTTGAAGGTTGAAGGTTGAGTAGGTGCGGCCGGGGTATTCAACCTCCTGCCTTCCACTTTCATCCTTTCTTAGAAGACTGTCTTCGCATCGAACACCGGCCCGTCCACGCACACCCGCTTCATGGCGGGGCCCTGATCCGTTTTCACTTCCACCACGCAGCCGGCACATCCGCCTACGGCACAGGCCATGAACTCCTCCAGGGACACCTGGCAGGGGAGATGGTATTGCTCGGCCAGTCGGGCGCAGGCCTCCAGCATGGGGTGCGGGCCGCAGGCGAAGATCTCCACCTCACGGCGCCTGTCATCATCGAGGGTATCCAGCCAGAGCCGGGCCAGGTCGGTCACATAGCCCTCATGACAACCGGGGAAGCCCGCGCCGCTGGTCAACCGACAGGGCACTCCCCAATCCTCCAGCAGAGGCATGGTGGCGATCACGCCATCGGGCATGCCGGGGACCATGATCTCCGAGGGGCGTGTCTTGAACGGGAAAGGCACCTCCGAACCCATGATCACCAGGGGCTGGTAGGCGGGGTTGCTGCGCAGGGCAGAGGCCAGAAACACCATGGGCGGGATACCCACGCCGCCACCCAGTAGCAGGGTCAAGGGGCGCTTGCCATGGGGTTTGAAGGGTGTGCCGATGGGCCCCATGACGCTCAGGGTCTCGCCGGTCACGCGTCGGGCGAGCAGCCGTGTACCTTCACCCACCGCCTTGTAGAGAAATTCCACCCAGCCGGCACGGGGGTCGGTGCGCATGATGGATAGGGGACGTCGCATGGGCAGCATGGGATCGCACTGCAGATGGGCGAAGCTGCCGGGTGCGGCCTTCGCTGCGCACTGCGGCGCCTGCACACGCAGGATGTACTGGTCGCCGGCGAAGGCCTCGTGGGAGAGGACCTTGGCGTCTTCGACAAAGATGGTGCCGCGGTGAGGTTTATTCATAGTAAGGCCCTAGTGACTAGAGACAAGAGGAGGCTGCCCCGTGGGCTCTTGTCTCTTGCCTCTCGTATCTTGTCTCTAGTGGTTTTGTTCAAAAATGAGCCGTCCCGCCACCATGGTGTGGGTGACCAGGCCGGTGAATTCCCAGCCGAAGAAGGGGCTGTTGTGTCCCTGGCTCACCCAGTTCCCAGGGTCCGGCGCATACACGGCCTCCGGGTCCAGGATGCACAGGTCGGCCCGGTGTCCGGCGGCCAGGGTGCCCACCGGCAGACCCAGGATGGCGGCGGGGTTCGCGGTGACCCGGCGTATGGCTTCGGCCTCGCTCAAGACCCCTTCCTGGGCCAGGCGCAGGGTCAGGGGCAGCAGGGTCTCCAGGGACGAGATGCCCGGCAGGCTTTGGGAAAAGGGGGCAAGCTTGGCATCGGCCTCATGGGGCTGGTGGTCGGAACAGATGGCGGAGATCACCCCATCGGCCAGCGCCTCACGCAGACCGTCCCGATCCCTCTGGCTGCGCAGCGGTGGCACCACATGACACAGGGTGTTGAAGTCCGCCACGTCCATGTCGGTGAGGAACAGCTGGTGGGCGGCCACATCGGCGCTGATGGGCAGGCCGTCGTGGCGGCCACGGGCGAGCATGTGGGCCCCCCGTGCGGTGGACAGCCGACACAGGTGTACCCGTGCGCCGGTTTGCTCGGACAGGGCCAGGATGGTGCCCAGGGCGGCGGTTTCCGCCGCCTCGGGACTGCCGGGCAGGCCCAGGCGGGTGCCCACAGGGCCCTCGTGCACGCAGCCACTGGCGTTGAGGGACCAGTCGATGGGATGCAGGAAGACCGTGAGCTGGTGACTGGCGGCATACTCCATGGCCCGTCGCAGCAGCAGGTGGCTGCTCATGGGTCTCAGTGCTTGGCTTACGCCCAGCACGCCGGCCCGCTTGAGGGCGGCCATCTCGGCAAGCTGCTCGCCGGCCAGTCCGGCGGTCAGTGCCCCCAGGGCGTGTACGCGCACACCGCAGGCCTGTTTGGCGCGGCGGGTGATCAGTTCCACCTCGGCGGGGGAATCCACCGGCGGGTTGGTGTCTGGCGGGCAGACCAGGGTGGTGATGCCGGCGCTGGCCGCCGCCCGGGTCTCGGAGGCGATGGTGGCCTTGTGTTCCTGCCCAGGCTCCCGGGTCCTGGCCGCCAGGTCCACCACGCCGGGGATCACGAGACGGCCGCTGGCATCGATGCGCCGTTGGGCCTCGAAGCCCTCGGGGGCGGTGTCCAGGGCCACTACCAGGTCCTTCTGGATGTAGATGCTGGTGACCCGGTCGATGCCCTGGGCGGGATCCAGCAGGCGGGCATTCTCGATCACCAGCTTCATGGGTTCACGCTCCCGCCCATGATCATGGACATCACCGCCATGCGCACGGCGATCCCGTAGGTCACCTGTTCCAGGATCACCGAGTGGGGGCCGTCGGCCACCCGTGAGTCGATCTCCACCCCCCGGTTGGCGGGGCCGGGATGCATGACGATGCAGTCGGGCTTGGCCAGGGCCAGACGTTCCCGGGTCAGACCGTAGAGCTGGAAGAATTCATGTTCCGAGGGTAGCAGGCCTGTCTCCATGCGTTCGCGTTGCAGGCGCAGCATGATGATGACGTCCACGTCGCGCAGGCCCTGGCGGATGTCGTTGTAGACGTGTACGCCCAGGGCTTCCACGTGGGCGGGCAGCAGGGACTGGGGCGCGATCACCCGGATCTCGCCGGCGTTGAGGATGTTCAGGGCGTGAATCTGGGAGCGGGCCACCCGGGAGTGCAGGATGTCACCCACGATGGCCACTCGCAGCTTGGTGAAGTCCTGCTTGTGGCGGCGGATGGTGAACATGTCCAGCAGGGCCTGCGTGGGGTGGGCATGGCGGCCGTCGCCGGCGTTGAGCACCGACACGTGGGGTGCCACGTGGCGGGCGATGAAGTGAGCGGCACCGCTGGCCTCGTGGCGCACCACGAACATGTCCACGTACATGGCCTCCAGGTTGCGCAGGGTGTCCAGCAGGCTCTCGCCCTTGGTGGCGGCGGAGGTGGAGATGTTGATGTTCAGCACGTCGGCGGACAGGCGCTTGGCGGCCAGCTCGAAGGTGGTGCGGGTGCGGGTACTTGCCTCGAAGAACAGGTTTACCACAGTCTTGCCGCGCAGCAGAGGTACCTTCTTCACCGCCTGGGCGTTCATGCTGGCGAAGGACTCCGCCGTATCCAGGATCTCTGTGATCAGTGCGTGGGACAGCCCCTCGATGGTGAGCAGGTGTCGCAGGCGTCCATCCTCGTTGAACTGCAGGCTGGAGGGCAGCGGGCCCGGTGCCGGGATGGGGCGTGCGCTGATCATTGCCTCGCTCACTGGCCACCCCCGGTGTCTGTGCCGGTGCTGACGATCTCCAGGCGTAGCGGATCCGGTCCACGCAGCTTCACCTGCTGGTCAGGACGCAGACTCAGGTGCTGGCCCACCACCTGGGCCTCGATGGGCAGTTCCCGCCCATCCCGTTCCACCAGGGTGGCCAGGGTCACCGAGGCCGGTCTGCCGAAATCGAAGATCTCGTTGAGGGCGGCGCGAATAGTGCGCCCGGTGAACAGCACGTCGTCCACCAGGATGATGTGCCGGTCGTCCACGGAAAAAGGCAGGTTGGAGGGTTTTACCTGTGGATGCATGCCGATGCGGCTGAAGTCATCCCGGTAAAAGGAGATGTCCAGCTGGCCCAGGGGCTGGCGCAGGGCCAGGCGTCGGTGCAGGGCCTCGGCCACCCAGACCCCGCCGGTGTGGATGCCCACCATCACAGGGTCCGGTGTGCCGCGTGCGCTCAGGCGTTGTTTGAGGGCCTCGGCCATGTGGTCGAGCAGGGCCTGGATGTCTTCACTCATGTGTCGTTTCCGAAAACCAGTTTTCAAGAAGAATCGCCGCGGACATGGCGTCGATGTCGCCCTTCTGGATCTTGCGCCCGCGCCGGCCGCTCTGGCGGGCCTCGCGCAGCCTGTCTTGGGCATCAAAGGAGCTCAGTCGTTCATCCACCCGGGCCACGGGCAGTGTATACCGATCCGAGAGCTGTTCGCAGAAGCGCTGTATGCGGGGCGCCAGCGGATGGGACGTGCCATCCAGGTTCACCGGTTTGCCCACCACCAGCACATCCGGTCGCCATTCCTTCACCCAGCGATCCAGCGCATCCCAGTCCGGCCCGTCGTCCCGGTTCGCCACCACCCCCAGTGGCGACCCCGCCCCGCTCTCCCGGCTGCCCACCGCCACCCCGATGCGCCGCCCGCCATAATCGACCCCCAGCGCCGTGATTCCCTTGCCACTTGCCACTTGAGACTGGCCACTGTCTTCAAGCATGTCCGGCATCGCCGCTGAGCAGCGAGAGATCCACCCCCAGGCGGGCCGCCGCCGCCTGCCAGCGCTGCTCCACCGGCAGCCGGAACAGGATGTCCGGGTCCGCCGGGGTGGTGAGCCAGGCATTGTCGGCGATCTCCTGCTCCAGTTGTCCCTCGCCCCAGCCCGCGTAGCCCAGGGCCACCAGGTAATCCTGCGGCCCCTCGTGTCGCGCCAGTGCCTCCAGGATGTCCCGGGAGGTGGTGACCTGCACGTCATCGGCCACTGCCATGCTGGAGGCCCACTGTCCGGCGGGCTGGTGCAGCACGAAACCCCGGTCGGTCTGCACGGGCCCGCCGTGATACACGGGCACCGCCGCGGCGACTTCGTCCGCCTCGATGTCCATGTGTTCCAGCACCGTGCCCAGGCTCAGGTCCGTGGGGTGATTGATGACGATGCCCATGGCGCCCTGGTCGTTGTGTTCGCAGATATAGGTCACTGAGTGGAAGAAGTTCGGGTCTTCCAGGGCGGGCATGGCGATCAGGAAATGGTTCGTGAAGTTGCTGCTGCTCATGGTGCGGTCGCGGCTGAAGATGAGGCCCTAGTATCCGGTCTGGGGTCGGGGCGTCGCAAGCTTGGCGGGGTCATTGCATGCGCACGCGGGCGTCGTTCTGGAACACCCAGGTACGGGTGATCATGAGCTGGTCGTATTTCTCGCGCATGTCCGCCGGGAAGGGGGAGAAGGGCCCGGAGAGCTGCACGATGCGCCGGGCGGCATCGTCGAGCACCTGCTCGCCGGAGCTGCTGGTGACCTCGATGCTCACGACGTTGCCGTCGTGGTTCACCAGCACGCTCAGGATCAGGGTACCGTCCAGGCGCTGGCGTCGCGCCTCGTCCGGGTAGTTGAGGTTGCCCACACGCTCCACCTTGCGCACCCAGGACTCCAGGTAACTGGCCTCCACCGCGCTGCGGGCGCTCAGGGCATCGATAAAGTGCACCCGGGGGCGCTCCGCGTAGCGCCGGTTGCGGTCCGAGATTTCCGAGCTCAGGCGGGCCATTTCCAGGCTGCGTTCCACCAGGCGGTCCGTGGTGATCGCCTCCCGGGGCGGGGTCTCCGGCTGCTCTTCCCGGGTGGGTGCCGGTGTCTGCGCCTGTTCCTGGGTGAGCACCGGTGTCTGTTCCGCCGGCCTGGGCTCCGGTGCGCTGGGGGTGGCCTGTTCCGGGGCCATGCCGTCGGTGGGCAGGGGCAGGGGGGCGGTGACCGGGGCGCTGGGCCGGTCCGGTTCCTCGGCCTGTCCGCTGGCCTGCTGGTCCGCCTGGGCGATGCGCTCGGTCTGCTCCGGCGGGGTGGGTGACTGGGTCTGTACCAGCACCACGTCCAGCATGGGCGGGGTGCGCTGGGGCGCGCTGAGGTGGATGCCGAAGCCCACCCCCAGGATGACGATGCCGTGGATCGCCGCCGCCAGGAACAGGGTCAGGCTCAGGCGGTCACTGGGGGTGATGTTGCCGGCGGGCAGGGTCGCGCTCATGGGGCGGCGGCAGGGTGGTGCGGATACATCATGCGGGCGATTGTACCGCTTGCCAGTCCGAACAGCAGTGCCGCGGTGAGCAAAACCGGCAGCAGTTTGAGCAGCCCGGGATGGGGGATGATCAGGGTGTAGGCCACCAGGAACTGCCCTCCCATGTGAGCCATGGCGGCCAGTACGCACAGACCCAGTGCGCTTAGGCGCGGGCCGGCCAGGGCGTGGGCGATGCCCAGGGCGGCCAGGCTTGTCAGGGCACCGCTCAGGCTGAGTAGGAAGCTGGGGCTCAGGAAACTGCCTATCAGCAGACTGCCTGCCAGGACCCGCAGCAGCGAAACCCAAAGCGCCACCCGCCAGCCGTACATGAGCAGGGCCAGCACGGTGATCACATTGGCCAGCCCGGGTTTGACCCCGGGGATGGGGCTGGGCAGCGCCGCTTCCAGCACATGGATGGCAATGGCCAGGGCCGCCAGCCAGGCAATGCGGTGATCTTCACGTGTTGTGGATAGGCGCATCAGAACCGAGCCATGGGAGAGTGGAAAAAAGGTTTCGCTTGTCTCTTGTATCTTGTTTCTTGTCTCTGCTCAGTCATTCAGTAATTGATGCTGTCGAAATGCTGGCCGGCCTCGCCGAGGACTTCGATCAGGACCCGGTTGGGTATGCTCACTGCCACGTCGCCAGGCTGGCGCAGCCAGCCGGCCCGCTGACAGATGCCCTGGGTGCCCGGGGATTCGGCGCAACGGGCGGCACCAACTGCCACCTCCACCCGGGTGATGCCGGCGGGGCCGGGGATATCCAGCCAGCGTGGCTGATCCAGGGGCAGGCGTGCGAATTCATCGCCTCCGGCCACGATGCGCACCTCGCTGGCGGGGCCATCCGGCGCGCCGGTCCAGAATTGCAGGTAGGACAGGCTGACCAGTGCCACGGCGCACAGGATGACCAGGCCGTCGCCCAGGGTTCCCGGGGCGCGCATCACTGCAGTGGCTCCACGATGACCACCTGCGGTTCCGGCTGGTGTTCGAAATGTATGCGCAGGGCCATGGTCGGGGTCATGTGTACGGTGCCCTGTTGATCCACCAGCATGGCCTGGCGGATGCCCATGGACGCTGTGATCTTGGCGAAGCGTTGCGGGCCGGCCACGAACAGTGCCGTGGCGCTGGCATCCGCCTGTGCGCCGTTGTCGGCAATCACGGTCACGGAGCGGGCCTCCCGGGCCGGCTGGCCGGTGCGCGGGTCAAGGATGTGGTGATAGCGCACACCCTCGTGGCTGAACTGCCGTTCATAGTCGCCGGAGGTGTAGACGCTTTCGTCGCCACGCAATTCCAGGGAGGCCAGTACCCCCTCGCCGTCCGGGTGGCGGATGCCGATGCGCCAGGGGCGCTGGCCCGGCTTACCGATGGCGCGCAGGTCGCCGCCGGCGTTGATGATTGCGTGTTCCACACCCATGTCCATGAGTCGTTCCATGGCCCGGTCCACGCCATAGCCCTTGGCGTAGCCACCCATGTCCAGTTGCACGGCGGGATTGGTGCTGCGGATGCGAATGCCCCGCACCTGGATGTCGCTCATGCTCGGTGCCCGGTCCAGCAGGGCGTGGATGTCTGCATCCTTGGGTGGCGGGGCGGGCGCGCGTTCATCCGCGTGAAACCCCCACAGGGCGAACAGTCTGCCCAGGGCCGGGTTGAACAGCCCCTTGCTGTCCTGCTCCAGACGCTGGCCTTCCAGGATCAGGGGCAGGATGGACGGATTGGCGGAAAACTCGCCGCCGGTGGCTAGTAACTGGTTGGTGCGCCCCATGGGCCCCGGCTCCCAGCCATGCCAGGCCCGGTGCATGTAATCCAGGTCCTGGCGCACCGCCTCGCCGGCGGCCTGAGCCAGTTCTCTGTCTGTGGTGTAGATACTCAATTCCACCACGGTGCCGAAGGCCAGCATGCGCTCGCGGTGAATCTCCGGGCGGTCGCCACAGGCCGTGAGTGTCAGTACAAGAATCAGGCCGGTAAAGACGGGCAGGCGGCACAGGGTTCGGCTCATGCCCCGGGGTCCAGGCGGCGGGCGATGGCCGCCATGAGCTGATCGCCGATGTCCAGCCCGTACTCGGCGTCCAGTTCCCGGATGCAGGTGGGGCTGGTGACATTGATTTCGGTCAGGTAGTCGCCGATCACGTCCAGGCCCACGAACAGCAGCCCCCGCTCGCGCAGCTGATCTGCGACCTGATCGCAGATCCAGCGATCCCGGTCCGTGAGGGGCACTCCCTCGCCCCGACCACCGGCGGCCAGGTTGGCGCGGCCCTCGCCGCTGGCCGGGATGCGCGCCAGGGCATAGGGTACCGGCTCGCCGTCCACCAGCAGGATGCGCTTGTCTCCCTGCAGGTATTCCGGCAGGAAGCGCTGGGCCATCACGGTGCGCCGACCATGATCGGTCACCGTCTCCAGGATGACGCCGGTGTTGGGGTCCCCCTGCTTGATACGAAACACCGAAGCCCCGCCCATGCCGTCCAGGGGCTTGACCACGATGTCGCCCAGTTGCTCCAGGAAACCGCGCAGACGCGCCATGTCCCGGCTGACTACGGTCTCCGGACAACACTGGGGGAACCAGGCGGTGAACAGTTTCTCGTTGGCGTCCCGCAGGCTGTCCGGGCGGTTGACCACCAGGCAGCCCTCGCGCTCTGCCAGTTCCAGCAGGTAGCTGCTGTAGACATATTCCATGTCGAAGGGCGGATCCTTGCGCATGAGCACCGCATCCATGGCGGACAGGGGTTGTTCAACGGCCTCCCCCAGGGTGAACCAGTCGCCGGGCTCGTCCCTTACCTGCAGCGCACGCATGCGTGCATACACCCGGCCATCGGCAAGCCACAGGTCGGATTGCTCCATGTAGTGGATCGGCCAGCCGCGCCGCTGGGCGGACAGCAGCATGGCGAAGGTGGAGTCCTTCTTGATATTGATGTGGGCAATGGGGTCCATGATGACCCCGACTCGGGGCGTGGCTGTCTTCAAGTGGGTTCTCCGTATGTACCGCTGCGGGTGGGCGCGGGTCAGGCATTCAAGATAATGCAGCCGACGCCTGGGCCACAATGTTGGGCCATCGGGGCGCGACTGTGATGAAGGGCACATTTCCTCTGACCGATGGGTCACCCATAGGCCTAGAACTCACCTAACATAAAGTTTCTAACTGTCTTTGAGCCTTTGAGTATCTGTTTGATTAAACCCAGGTCATGGGTTAAATTCGGGCCAAATTTGACAGTTGACAGATATTGGGGGGGCTGTGAGCGAAGAAACCCAGGGCGGTGCCGCAGGACAGGACGAGCTTGCCGGTCTGAAGGTCATGATCATAGATGACAGCAAGACCATCCGCCGGACTGCCGAGACCCTGCTCAAGAAACAGGGGTGCGAGGTGGTGACCGCCATCGATGGCTTCGAGGCCTTGGCCAAGATCGCCGAGCACAAGCCCGACATTATTTTCGTGGACATCATGATGCCACGTCTGGATGGCTACCAGACCTGCGCGCTGATCAAGCACAACCGCCTGTTCAAGCACACGCCGGTCATCATGTTGTCCAGCAAGGACAGCATCTTCGATAAGGCCAGGGGGCGGATCGTTGGCTCGGAGCAGTATCTGACCAAGCCCTTCACCCGGGACGATCTCCTGGGGGCTATCAGGATGCATGTCAAACATTAACGATTATTAGCCTGTCCGACAGGTGCTGTGGGCCGGACCCGTGACCGGCGCTGTCCGCGGGGGCCAGCCACAGGGCAACGACCCAGGCACCTGGACACATTGAATAAGAATGGAGAACGCCCGCGATGACGCAGATCCTGGTAGTTGATGATTCCCCCACCGAGATTCACGTGCTCAAGACCATCCTGGAGAAGAACGGCTACACCGTTCTGGTTGCCTCCAGCGGTGAAGAAGGTGTGACCATGGCCAAGCAGCGCAGGCCGGACCTGGTGCTCATGGATGTGGTGATGCCGGGTCTGAATGGTTTTCAGGCCACCCGCCAGCTGGCCAATGACGCCGCCACCAGCGCCATCCCGGTGATCGTGGTCACCACCAAGGACCAGGAGACCGACAAGGTCTGGGCCATGCGTCAGGGGGCGAAGGACTACATCGTCAAGCCCGTCAAAGAACGCGACCTGATGGAACGGGTCAAGGCACTGGTTGGCTGAGGCATGGCCGCCGCACTTCAGACACCCTTCGAGTACCTCCAGGTCCTGGCCCGCAAGGGTGAGGCCCTGGCAGGGAAGTTGCCCGTTCAGGCGGAGCAGAAGGAGGCGTGGAAGGGCGTGTTGTTCGAGATTCGGGGCCATCGTCTGCTGGCCCCCATGGACGAGGTGGCGGAGATCGTCACCCCGCCCGCCGTCACCCGCTTGCCCGGCGTGAAGTCCTGGGCCTGTGGCATGGCCAACATGCGCGGCAACCTGCTGCCTGTGATGGACCTGCAGGGCTTCCTCTACGGCGACAACCTCGCCCGTGACTCCCGTCGCCAGCGACTGCTGGTCATCAACTACCAGGGCGTTTATGCCGGACTGGTGGTGGAGTCCGTGCAGGGCATGAAGCATTTCTGGGTCGATGACCGGGTCATGGAGTTGCCCACAGAAGACGAGGCCCTTAATCCCTATCTGGATGGCGCCTTTCGCGGCAGCGATGAACACCTGGCGGTATTCAGCCCCTGGCGGCTGGCCCAGGACGAACGTTTTCTGAATGTATCCACCTGATCCGCGTAGCGGACAGGACACGAGGCTTCCCGGCCCGATGACGGGAAGCCGCACATAACAAAAACACGGGCCATGGGCCGGCCAAACCGGCACCGACCAAAAGACAAGAACACCTCAAAGGGTGGGGAGCACTGTTATGAAAGGGTCTTCAAGCGACGGCGGGCTGAAGCTCGGTTTCAACCGCAGCTTCACCATCATGGGCGGACTGCTCATCATCTTCATGCTGCTGACCGTGGTGGCCTTCGTCTACTACACCCTCCAGTTGGGGCATAACCGTGATCAGGTCGCAGCAGCGGCGGAACAGCGGCTCACATCCCAGCGTATCGCCACCTTCGCACTGGAATCCGCGGCAGGTAACGATGCGGCCTTCGGCCAGCTCAGAGAGCTGCGCGATGAGTTCGACAGAAGCCTGGGCGCGCTCCAGACGGGCAACCCTGAAACCGGCACGCCGGCGGTGCCTGTTGAAGTGAGCACTGAGCTGGGCGCCGTTGAATCGGTCTGGAACAATTATCGCGGCAACCTCAACAACATCATTAACGGCCGTGACGCGGTGCTGGCCACAGCCGAGTACGTAGATGTCATCAGCGACTCGCTACCTGAGCTGATGGTGCTGTCCGACGATGTGGTGCAAAGTCTCATCGAGGCGGGCGTGGAAAACCGCCAAGTCTACGTGGCCACGCGCCAGATGATGCTGGCCCAGCGCGTACAGAACAACCTGATCGAAGTGCTCGAGGGGGGTATTGCTGCCGCCAGCGCCGCCGATCGTTTTGGCCGTGATGCTGCTGAATTCGGTCGCGTCCTGGAAGGCATGGTGCGCGGCTTCCCGGCCCTGGGTATCCAGGCGGTGGAGGACGACCAGGCCGTTGCCAATCTGCGCGAAGTGGCAATGCTGTTCACCATCCTGAGCGACAACGTGGGTGGTGTGCTGGAAGTGGCCCCGCAGCTGTTCGACATCAAGGAGTCCGCCGAACTGGTGGAGGGCCTGAGTGGCGAGATGCTGGCCGTGACCACCGATCTTGAAAACGCCCTGGTGGTCTATGGCGCGGGACTCAATATCTGGGTCTATGCGGGTTACCTGTTCGGTGCCCTGTCCCTGGCAATGCTGGCACTGCTTGGCTACGTCCTGTATCAGGATACCCGCCGCCGTCTGGCCGTGACCACTGAGCAGAACCGTCGTAACCAGCGCGCGATTCTGCGACTGCTCGACGAAATGACCAATCTGGCCGAAGGTGACCTCACGGTGCACGCCACTGTGACCGAGGACATCACCGGCGCCATCGCCGACTCGGTCAACTACGCCATCGACGCCCTGCGCAGCCTGGTGACCACCATCAACCAGACCGCCATGCAGGTGTCTACTGCGGCGGTCAAGACCCAGTCTACTGCCCTGCGCCTCGCGGACGCCTCGAACCATCAGGCCCGTGAGATCGCCTCGGCATCGGCCTCCATTACGGACATGGCCGATTCCATTGAGCAGGTGTCGCGCAGTGCCGAGACCTCCGCGGAGGTGGCGCAGAAGTCGGTGGAGATCGCCGGCAAGGGCGCACTCACGGTGCGCAAGACCATCGACGGCATGGACACCATCCGCGAACAGATCCAGGAGACCTCCAAGCGAATCAAGCGCCTTGGTGAATCCTCCCAGGAGATCGGTGACATCGTGGGCCTCATCAACGATATTGCCGATCAGACCAACATCCTCGCCCTCAACGCCGCCATTCAGGCGTCGGCGGCCGGTGAGGCGGGCCGCGGCTTCGCGGTGGTGGCAGATGAAGTGCAGCGACTCGCAGAGCGCTCTGCCAACGCCACCAAGCAGATCGAGGCCCTGGTGAAGACCATTCAGGCCGACACTAACGAGGCGGTGATCTCCATGGAGCAGTCCACCTCCAACGTGGTAAGCGGGGCCAAGCTGGCCCTGGACGCCGGCGATGCCCTGAATGAGATCGAAGGTGTGTCCCATCAGCTGGCCGACCTGATCGCCACCATTTCCCATGCCGCCCGTCAGCAGGCCTCGGTGGCGCAGAACGTATCCAACACCATGAACGTGATCCAGGAGATCACCATGCAGACCTCCGATGGCACCAACGAAACGGCGGTGTCCATTGGTAACCTCACCAATCTGGCAACCGAGCTGCGCAAGTCGGTGGCAGGCTTCAAGCTGCCCGATTCCGAGCAGCTGGAAACGGTCATCATCGACCAGGCGGAGGAAGACACGCACGACGACGAGCACAAGGTGGCCTGAGGCCGCTTGAATGACCCCCATCGTGCCCGTCACCACTAGCAGCCAGGTGTTCCATGACAGATGACGCCATCGAGTACAGCGCCCTGCATTGGGTGAAAAAGGAGCTGGATGCGCTGCTCAACGAGGCGCGTATCAGCCTTGAGGCCTATATCGAGGACGACGCCCAGGCCGACAAGCTGGTGGAGACGGAGTCCAGGCTCAGCCAGGTCCGTGGCACGTTGCAAATGGTGGAGCTCCACGGTGCGTCCCTGCTCGCCGAGGAGATGGTGCACCTGACCCAGGCGGTGCGCGATGGCAGTGTCACCAGCCGAGACGACGCCTACGAAGTGCTCATGCGAGCCATCCTGCAGTTGCCGGACTACCTGGAGCACATCCAGACCGGCCATCGGGACATCCCCATCGTCCTGCTACCCCTGCTCAATGACCTGCGTACGACCCGCAACGTTAGCCTGCTGTCCGAGAACGTGCTGTTCTTCCCGGAGATGGAAGGTATCTCGGGTCGGGGCGAGGCGCAGCAGGCCAGCTCCGGCGAGGACATCCAGGCGCTGGCCCGGCGCAGTCGTCATGCCTTTCAACTGGGTCTGCTGGGCCTGTTTCGCAACCGGGACGTGCCCCAGAACCTGTTGCGCATCAGCACAGTCTTCAGTGATCTGCAGCAGGCCGCAAGCCAGGACTCGGTGCGCCGTCTATTCTGGATCGGTGGCGCGGTGGTGGAGGCCCTGTCCAACAATGCCCTGGAGGCAAGCGTCACGGTCAAGCAGCTGCTCGGTCGCATCGACCGCGAAATACGCCAGCTGATCCAGGACGGGGAATCTTCCGTCGCTGCGCACATCCCGCGAGATCTGATCAAGAACCTGCTCTATTACGTGGCCCGCTCGGGTCCCGGTGGTGATCAGGCGGGTGAGGTCAAACGCGCCTTCAGGCTCGGCGAGCTGTTGCCCGAAGGGGCGGACCTGGAAGAGGCCCTGGCCAATATCAGGGGCCCGAACCAGGAGCTGATGGACACCGTCTCACGGGCCATTCGCGAAGACCTGGCCGAGGTCAAGGACGGACTCGACGTCTACATGCACAGTGCCCAGCCCCAGGTGGGGGATCTGGCCCCCCTGGTGGAGAAGCTGCAGCGCATGGCCGACACCATGGCCATGCTGGGCATGGCCGAACCCAGGGAAATGGCCCTGCGCGAGGCCGAAACCATCGACGCCATGGTCAAGGCCGGTGGTGAAGGCCAGGACGACGGCATGCTCATGGATGTCGCCTCCCGTCTGCTTAACATGGAGGCGGCGGTCAACAACCTGGTCGCCTCACGGGACCGCACGGGCGCGCGCGCCGGGCTGCTGCCCGGTTCCCTGGGCGAGCTGCCCGCGGGGGAGTCGCGCACCATCATCACCACCCTCTTGAATGAGGCACTCTCGGACCTGGCCCGGGCCAAAAGCGGGATCCTGGATTTTGTCGCCGAACCAGCCGGGCTGGAGCACCTGCGCGAAGTGCCCGAGACCCTGCAACGGGTCGGCGGCGCCCTGTCCATCCTGTCGTTGGAGGGCGTGGACGAGGTCCTGCAGGACATCCGTGATTACGTGGCCACCGAGATCCTAGAGCCCGCTCGGGTCCCTCCCGCTGATCAGCAGGAGGCCCTGGCCGAGGCGATCACTGCGGTCGAGCTCTACCTGGAAACCCTTGACAACGGCAGTGGCGACCCCCGCCCCATGCTGGTGACCGCCCGGGCCTGTCTTGAGCGTCTGGCAAGCCCAGCCGGGACGGCCGGTGAATCCGCGCAGTCCCCGGAAGGGATCGAGGATCTGGACGCCACCTGGGTGATGGACAAGCCGGCCCATGCCGCCTGGGAGGCCGACGACGCGCAGGCGACTGATGACGCCGGTATATCCGAGCTCCAGGCCAGTGCAGACGCGCAGGAGGCCGCCGAGGCCATGCCTGCGGTCGAGCCACAGCCTGAACCCGAGCCCGAGCGTTATCCGGCCCTGGCCGGCGAGATCGATGAAGAGATCCTGGAGATCTTCCTGGAGGAGACTCAGGAAGAGATCGAACGCATTACCGAATATTTGCCCCGCTGGCGTGACAATCCCGGCGACCAGGATGCCCTCACCACCCTGCGCCGCTCGTATCACACCCTCAAGGGCAGTGGTCGTCTGGTGGGTGCCCTGCTGCTGGGCGAATTCGCCTGGTCCATGGAGAATCTGCTCAACCGGGTCATCGATCAGAGTGTGCCGCCCGGTGCCCCCGTGTATGGTCTGCTTGGCGATGCCCTGAAGATGTTGCCGGTGTTGCGCGACCAGATCCAGGGTGGCGAGGGTGACGAACCCGGCACCTATGAGCTGATGACCAGGGCCCATGCCCTGGCGCGTGGAGAGTCACGCCCGCCCGCCCAGTCGGTGCCGGCGGCGCTTGCGTCCGCCTCGGTTTCCGAACAGGAGTCGCCCGAGGTAACTGAGCCCGAGGCCGGGGGAGTCGAGACCGCGCCCGCAGAACCCGTGCAGGCGGACTGGTCATCGGAAGAGACTACGCTGGTCCTGGACCGTGATGCCCTGGACTTCGGTGCCCTGGAGACAGGGGATGAATCAACGGACGAGGTATCAGAACCGACACTTGAGGATTCTTCGCACGAGCGGGAGGTGGAACCTGATCTGGGACTGGAGCTGGATTCGGATCTGCAGGCCGCTTCGCAGGACGACACCCTGGCACAGGCAGGGGAGTTAGATTTCGGTGACATAGACCTCGGTCAGGATGACACCATGCTGCAAGAACTGGATGCGGCGCCGCCTCCCTTCGAGTCAGAGGAAGAAGCCCTGGGGCTCGAGTCCGAGCCGGACTTGCAGGATCTGTCCTTGGTAATGGGAGATGAGACTGAGGCCTCGGCAGAGACCGGGGAACATGATTCCCATGAGGATGAAACCCGGTTTCTGCGGCGCGAGGATCTGCCGGCAATGGACGTGGCGGGGAGCGCTGAAAGGCTCTCGGACGAAGGGTCAGTGGAATCCGGGGACGACGTCCATGGGGAGGACGACACCCTCTCCGGCGCCCGCATGGATCCGGTGCTGTTCGATATCTTCCGCAATGAAACCGGTCAGCATCTGCAGACCCTGCGCGACCAGTTGGCCAACGCAGGCCGGGAGGATGGTGGGCTGCCGGTGACCGACGCCCTGTTGCGTGCCGTGCAC
>JBHEOJ010000079.1:497-10163 GCA_046260855.1 Thioalkalivibrio sp. | reverse complement strand
CATCTGACCCGCAGAGAAGACATCCACTTCCAGCTCGGCGCCGGCTTCGACACCTTCCCCCTCGCCCTCTTCAAGGCGAAACTCCCAGAGACCGCGACCGGCCTCCACACCCGCCTTAGCCAGATGACCGGCCAGGGGCTTGCCTACACGACTCGCCTTACGAGAACCCACCGCCACCTGCAAGGAGCGATAACCATCGCGCTCGCCGGTCTTCACCTGGGCGACACGATTCGGCTCCACCTCGATGACAGACACCGGCAGGGACACTCCGTCTTCCGTAAAGACACGAGTCATGCCCACCTTGCGACCGACCAGTCCGATTGCCATGACACTACCTCTGCTTCCGCCCCGAGACCCAGGGCGTCGGAGAAATTATTTCATTCTGAAAGTCACGGCCCGGCACAAGTTACCCTGCACCGGGCCATGGAAAGCCAACTATTATGCCACAAAAATCAGGGCTAGTTAAGCTTTATTTGCACATCCACACCGGCCGCCAGGTCCAGCTTCATCAGGGCGTCCACGGTCTTATCCGTGGGGTCCATAATGTCCATCAGGCGTTTATGTGTGCGGATTTCGTACTGATCCCGCGCGTCCTTATTGACGTGGGGAGAAATGAGCACTGTGAAGCTTTCCATCTTCGTGGGCAGCGGAATCGGACCCTTGACCCGGGCACCGGTCCGCTTTGCGGTTTCCACGATCTCAACGGCCGACCGATCGATCAGGCGATGATCAAAGGCCTTGAGACGAATACGAATTCTTTGCTTGGCTGCCATGGACGTTTACTCGATGATCTTGGCGACAACGCCGGCGCCGACGGTGCGGCCACCTTCGCGAATTGCAAAACGCAGTCCGTCTTCCATGGCGATCGGCGCAATCAGCGACACCGTCATCTTGACGTTGTCACCCGGCATCACCATCTCGACGCCTTCCGGCAGATCGCAGGAACCGGTCACATCCGTGGTCCGGAAATAAAACTGCGGACGGTAGCCGTTGAAGAATGGCGTGTGACGACCGCCCTCATCCTTCGACAGCACGTACACCTCAGCTTCGAACTTGGTGTGCGGGGTAATGGAACCGGGCTTGCACAGCACCTGACCACGCTCCACCTCATCACGCTTGGTACCACGCAGCAGCACGCCCACGTTGTCACCCGCCTGACCCTGGTCCAGCAACTTACGGAACATCTCCACGCCGGTCACAGTGGTCTTCTTGGTGTCGTGGATACCCACGATCGATACTTCGTCACCCACCTTGCAGAAACCCCGCTCAATACGACCGGTCACCACCGTGCCGCGACCGGAGATGGAGAACACATCCTCCACCGGCATCAGGAAGGTACCATCCACCGCACGCTCAGGCTCGGGGATGTAGGTGTCCAGGGCCTCAATCAGCTTGTCGATGGCCTGGGTACCGATCTCGGAGGTGTCACCTTCCAGCGCCTTCAGCGCCGAACCGGTCACGATCGGGGTATCGTCACCCGGGAAATCATAGCTGGACAGCAGGTCACGGACCTCCATCTCCACCAGCTCCAGCAGCTCCGGATCGTCGACCATGTCGGCCTTGTTCATGAACACCACGATGCACGGCACGCCCACCTGACGGGCCAGCAGGATGTGTTCACGAGTCTGAGGCATCGGGCCGTCGGCCGCAGACACCACCAGGATCGCGCCATCCATCTGCGCGGCACCCGTGATCATGTTCTTCACATAGTCCGCGTGACCGGGGCAGTCCACGTGGGCGTAGTGACGCACGTCAGACTCGTATTCCACGTGTGCGGTCGCGATGGTGATACCACGGGCCCGCTCTTCCGGGGCATTGTCGATCTGGTCGTAACCACGGGAGTCACCACCAAACTTCTTGGCCTGGCACACCGTCAGTGCTGCCGTCAGCGTGGTCTTGCCATGGTCAACGTGACCAATCGTGCCCACATTCACGTGCGGCTTTTTACGCTCGAACTTTTCCTTCGACATGGTCTTGCACCCCGGCTGATTTTCTACTTAACAGGGCCTTAAGAGCCCAGCACTGTACTGAAAGATGGAGCCCATGACCGGACTTGAACCGGTGACCTCTTCCTTACCAAGGAAGTGCTCTACCGACTGAGCTACATGGGCAAAAACAACAAAGCGCGCCAAGCGCTGCCGAAACCTCTGATCAAACTGGAGCGGGTGATGGGAATCGAACCCACACCATCAGCTTGGAAGGCTGAGGTTCTACCATTGAACTACACCCGCAAACACTGCACTCCCGGATGCGCCATACCAAGCCATCCAACCTTTAGCCGTTCTACCGATGCATTGGGGCGCGGGAAGCCAATCCGTCAAGGATAACGCTTAACGCTCGCCGCCGCTACACCGAGAGACCGTCGGCGATGACCTTGTGATTCAGGCGATCGCCAACGTCTTACTTCAATCTGGTGGAGGGGGAAGGATTCGAACCTTCGAAGGCTGAGCCAGCAGATTTACAGTCTGCCCCCTTTGACCGCTCGGGAACCCCTCCAAAACGAAAGCCGCTAATTGTGGGCCAGCTGGCGGGGTCTGTCAATAAGCAATGAGCCTTGCCGACGAGCCCCAGCGGTAATGATGCCGACACCCGCTTCTGCTAGGATGCGGCCTCAGGTTTGCGAGCGCGCAATCATACGGCAGCCGGTCCACGGATGCCCGGATTTTCATCTCCCGGGGAGAAATTATTTCCATGAAAGTGACGATTTACGGTTCAGGCTACGTGGGACTGGTGACGGGCGCCTGCCTCGCCCAGGTAGGCAACCACGTGCTGTGTGTGGACATCGACCCGGCCAAGATCGAGGCCCTCCAGCAGGGTCGAATCCCCATCTACGAACCGGGCCTGGAGGATATGGTCCAGGACAACGTCCGCGCCGGACGCCTGACCTTCACCCTCGACCCTGCCGAAGGTGTGCGCCACGGCCTGTTCCAGTTCATTGCCGTGGGCACCCCCCCGGACGAAGACGGCTCCGCCGACCTGAGCTATGTATTAACGGTGGCCCGGAGCATCGCCACCCACATGTCCGAGTACCGCATCGTCGTAAACAAGTCCACGGTCCCCGTGGGCACCGCAGACAAGGTGCGCGATGCCATGAACCTGGTACTTGGTGAACGGGGGACCGGGGGCGACTTCGATGTGGTCTCCAACCCGGAATTTCTCAAGGAAGGGGCCGCCATCGAGGACTTCATGAAGCCGGACCGGGTGGTGGTGGGCACCGACAACCCCCGCACCGCCGAATTAATGCGCGCCCTGTACGCCCCCTTCAATCGCAGCCACGACCGGGTGCTGTGCATGGACGTGCGCTCCGCCGAACTGACCAAGTACGCCGCCAACGCCATGCTGGCCACCAAGATCAGCTTCATGAACGAGCTGGCCAACCTGGCCGAGCATCTGGGCGCGGACATCGAACACGTGCGCCAGGGCATCGGCTCCGACCCCCGCATCGGCTACCACTTCATCTACCCGGGCTGCGGTTACGGCGGCTCCTGCTTCCCCAAGGACGTGAAGGCCCTGGAGCGCACCGCCCGCCAGGTGGGCTATCACGCCGAGCTGCTGGGCGCCGTGGAGTCGGTCAACGAGCGCCAGAAGCACCGCCTGTTCCAGAAGATCACCGGCCATTTCGGCCAGGACCTGTCAGGCCGCACCGTGACCCTCTGGGGCCTGTCCTTCAAGCCCAACACCGACGACATGCGCGAGGCCTCCAGCCGGGTGCTCATGGAGTCCCTGTGGCAGGCCGGCGCCAAAGTGCGCGCATTCGACCCCGTGGCGGGCGAGGAATGCGAACGCATCTATGGCCATCGGGATGACCTGACTCTGTGCGATTCCCCCGAGGCCGCCCTTGACGGCGCCGATGCCCTGGCCATCGTCACCGAGTGGAATGTCTTTCGCAGCCCCGACTTCGAACAGTTGCGCAAGAGCCTCAAGCAGCCCGTAATCTTCGACGGCCGCAACCTCTACGAACCGGCCCACATGCAGGACATGGGCTTCGAGTACTACGCCATCGGCCGCGGTCGCAGTGGAAACGAAGCAGTGAGCTAAGTACGAAAATAATATTGTCTCTCGCAGAGGCGCAAAGAACGCCAAGGAAACCGATTGCATAGGGCGCCCCATCGGCGCCGCCGACCTTGATCAAGATTGGTTCGGCGGGCACGGCCCACCCTATGTATTTACTTAGCGCCCTTTGCGCCTCTGCGAGAAAAACGATTTTTTCTTCGTGCTCTCCGTGTCCTTCGTGGTTAAAGAATTCCCTTCAGGAGCAGCCAACACATGAGTCAGAAAAGTATTCTCGTCACCGGCGGCGCCGGTTACATCGGCAGCCACGTGGCCCTGATGCTGGCCGAGGCCGGAGAACGGGTGGTTGTCCTGGACAACCTTTCCACCGGCTTTCGCAAGGCGGTGCTGCAAGGGGAATTCGTACAGGGCGACGTGGGCGACCAGGGGCTGGTACGCGATGTGCTGGCGAGCCATGACATCGACACGGTCATGCACTTCGCTGCCCACACCATCGTCCCTGAATCCGTCTCGGACCCCCTGAAGTACTATCGCAACAACACCTGCGCCACCCGCAACCTGCTGGAATGCTGCCGGGAGGCCGGTGTCAGGCACGTGGTGTTTTCCTCCACTGCGGCCGTCTATGGCATCCCCGCCGACGGCCTGGCCCGGGAAGACACCCCCACCGCCCCCATCAATCCCTACGGCACCTCCAAGCTCATGAGCGAATGGATGCTGCGGGACCTGTCGTACGCGTCCGACCTGCGCCACGTGGCACTGCGGTACTTCAACGTGGCCGGCTCCGACCCCGCCGGACGCATCGGACAGTCCACGGACAAGGCCACCCTGCTCATCAAGGTGGCCTGTGAAGTGGCCCTGTGCAAACGCCCGGAGCTGACCATCTTCGGCACCGACTACCCCACCCACGACGGCACAGGCGTGCGGGACTATATCCACGTCACCGATCTGGCCGCCGCCCATGTACGCGCCCTGGCCTATCTGCGCGACGGCGGCGACTCGGCCACTTTCAATGTAGGTTACGGCAGGGGCTTCAGCGTGCGCGAGGTGATCGACGCGGTGCAGCGGGCCCACGGTGCGCCTCTGGCGGTTCGGGAGGCACCCCGGCGTGCCGGCGACCCGCCCAGCCTGATCGCCGTGAGCGATGCCATACGCAATGCCCTTGACTGGACGCCCACACTGGACGATCTTGATGAGATCGTAAGGACATCACTGGCGTGGGAGCGCAAACTGGCCTCCGGAGAGTGACAGGAAAACGTCGAAATATTTTACAATTACAGCCCTGCGCCCTTGATCATTCTCACTGTTTTTTAGCTAATATTCTGATTTGACTGGAATTCGCCAACATAGGCGCAGAAAGTGCATAGTTATAGCGTGGGGTTGTCCAAACAGGATACCCTCAGGAACACCGGATCCAGGGTCCAGCCGATGACCCGATCACCAGAATGCCTTCGATGGAGCGTCACACAATCATGAGCGAATCACCCGACAAGCCCCAGGACACCAAGACCAGCGACACCGATTCGGGCCGCTCATCCGTGACCTCCGGGCACAACGCCACCCGTCGCCGGCTGGTTCGCGGCGCCGCAGCCGCCCCCATCATCATGACCCTGGCCAGCCGTCCCGTATGGGGCTCCCAAGGCCGTTGCTCTCTGTCCGGCGACATTTTTTCCGCCAACGTGTCCAACATCGACAAGGAATGCACCCCGGGTCAGGGCTGCACCCCCGGGTACTGGAGAAACAACATCCAGGGCTGGGCCTGCACAGGCTTCTCGCCCGGACACTGCGAGGATTGGCAAGGCAACAACTGCAAGAAGCTGGATGCCACCACCGGCACCAGTTTCCAGGCCGTGTTCGGATATGCGCCCCAGTGCGCTGGCGTCAGCACCCTGATGGAAGTCCTGCAGGAATGCTCCGGCAGCCTGGACTGGCATGCGGTGGGCGCCGCGTGCAACGCCGCCTGCAGCATGGTCTATTACGGCGCCAGTCTCGATGACGTGGTCCGCGCCTACGGCATGGCCCGCACCGGCGAGACCGATCCCGGGCGCCTCAAGGACGTGTTCGACAACATGAACAACCGCGACTGCCCCATCGACGCCCATGGCAACTGCGAAAAGGGCTACACCAAGAATGAGGTCGGCGAGTGCATTCCCGTCAGGACCTCCTTAAACATGATGAATGACTGATCACTCACTGCGGGAAGCCAATTCCCACCCCCGGCATGCGTTAAGGGCACCTCTAATTATTCTGAGTGCGTCAGATTGGACGCTCAGATTCGTGCTATCAAGACGCAAATCGCACGTAATAGCGAGCTGTTGCGAAGAATTGCAACGCCGAGAGCGCGAATCTGAGTGTTCAAGATGCGTGCTCATGAATATTTAGAGGTGCCCTTAAATTAGTCATAATGGGCCCGTACGCCCAACGGATGCCCGGCATGTTCCCTGGTCCACAGCAACACCCCCTGCGCATAATCCCCCTGCCTGCCGCCCATCTGCGCCAATGGGGCGACGAACTCGTGGTCTACGATCAGCGCTGCGGGGAGACCCATCTGCTTGCCGGCGTGGTCGGCGAGCTCTTCACCCTCATGCAGACCTCGCCCCGCCGGATGGACGAACTGGTCGCCCACCTGCAAACCGGGCAACACCTGCACATCGACGACCCTGAATCATTCATCCAGCAGGTCATCGTTGAACTGCGACGTCTGCAACTGCTGGACTCCGACCCCCTCGACAGTGAGTAGCCCCGACCCACAAGACCTGCACCACGCCCTGGACAGCACCGGCGCGGTGATCGAGATCGGCCCGTTTCTGGTGCGCCTGCGATCCCGGCTGGAGAGCGTCGCCAGCGCCGTGGCCCTGCATTACGAAGGCCAGTTGCGGGCACCCGACACCCCGTTCTGCGATTTCCATGTGCGCCTTGACCGGGCCAGGGGCCTTCGCAGCCGCTGGCGACCCCAGGCGCGCTTCTATCTGGACGAGACCTCCCCCTTCAAACCCCTGCCCCTGAGCCAGGCCTACCCGCTGTTCGAGTGGGGCCTGAACTGGTGCATCGCCCAGCATGGTCATCGCTTTCTCATGATCCATGCGGCCGTGCTGGAACGGGGTGGCCACGCCCTGATCATGCCCGGCGTCCCCGGTGCCGGCAAAAGCACCCTGTGTGCCGCCCTGAGCCTGTCCGGCTGGCGATTGCTGTCCGACGAATTCGCTCTGGTCGAACTCGCCACCGGGCAGGTCACGCCCCTGCCCCGCCCGGTGAGCCTCAAGAATGCCGCCATCGACATCATCGCCGGGCACTTCCCCTCAGCCACCCTTGGCACACGCACCCATGACACCACCAAGGGCACCGTCTGCCATCTCAAGCCACCGGCGGACAGTGTCGAGCGCGCGGCCGAATCTGCCACCCCCGCCTGGGTGGTGTTTCCCCGTTTCGAAACCGGCGCCACGGACCGACTCACTGCGTTACCCAGGGGCCAGGCCCTGCTGCGGCTCGCCGATTCCGCCTTCAACTACAGCATCCTGGGGGCGTGTGGGTTCGAGACCGCCGCCGATCTGATCGGTCACTCCGACTGCTTCGAACTGAGCTACGGCAAACTTGATGCAAGCCTTGGCCTGCTCAACGAACTGAGCGCCTCCCGGACATGACCCCGGCCACCCGACTGCTGCTGACCACGCTCCGGCAACCGGAGTCGATTCGCCAGCGCTCCCTCGAGGAGCTGGACCTGCTGGTCCGGGTGGCCCGCCTGGCGTCCCTGGAGGCCCGGCTGTATTTCCGGCTTGCGGACGAACAACTGCTGGATGAACTGCCGGACAGCCCCCGCCGGCATCTGGAGGCGGCCGCCACGGTTGCCAGGCAACAACACGAAATGGCCCGCTGGGAAGTGTCCCAGCTGCACCAGGCCCTCTATCCACGGGGCATCCCCATCGTGCTGCTCAAGGGTGCCGCCTACGTCATGGCCGGCCTGCCCTGCGCCCGGGGACGCCTGTTCGTGGACGTGGACATCCTGGTCCCCAAGGCGGCCCTGGAGGAAACAGAACACAGCCTGTTCGCCAATGGCTGGATGACCCAGGGCTACGACGACTACGACCAATCCTATTACCGCAAGTGGATGCACGAATTGCCGCCGCTGACCCACATCCAGCGCAAAAGCGTACTGGACGTGCACCACACCATCCTGCCGCCCACCGCGCGGCCAAAACCGGACCCGGGCAAGCTGCTCTCCAGCGCCATCCCTCTGGCCGATCACGAAGATCTCTACGTGCTGGCACCCACGGACATGATCCTGCACAGCGCCACCCATCTGTTTCATGACGGCGAGCTGGAAAACGGGCTGCGGGACCTGGTGGATCTGGACGCGCTGCTCAGGCATTTCAGTGCAGATGCCGACTTCTGGCCCGCCCTGGTGGCCCGGGCCTTCGAGATGGATCTGGCGCGTCCCCTGTTCTATGGCCTGCGCTATACCCAGGCCTTCCTGCAAACCCCGGTACCCAGGCAAGTCACGAAGGACCTGTCGAAGGCCGGCCCCGCCCGCCCCCTGCGCCCCCTGGTGGACGCCGTGTTTCTACGCGGTCTTGCACCCCACCACTGGCGTTGCGACGATGGGCTTTCCTCAACCGCCCGCTGGCTGCTGTTCGTGCGCTCCCACTACCTGCGCATGCCCCTGCACCTGCTCATCCCGCACCTGGTTCGCAAGGCGGTGAAGAAACGCATGCAGGACAAACCGCAGCCCGTCCTCGAACTACCCCGCTGACATATGTACTACCCTTTACAGACTCAAAACAAAAGGACATCCCATGCTCATCAAACGCCTCGGCGACCTTCTGATTATTGTCGGCGTGCTGGTCTGCATCGCGCCGGTCCTGATGCGCCTGGCGGGTCACTACTACCTGCTTGGTTTTGAACTGGGCACCATCTTGCTGGGCGGTATAGCCATTCTGGTCATGGCCTGCCTGGCGCGACTCGAGCTGTTATTGAGGAAGTAAGGCATCGGCTGGCCGAAACGCTTACCCCCTCCCCAACCCTCCCCCGCGGTGCGGGAGAGGGGGTAAAAGTCAAAAGCTAACCCACCCTCTCCCCAACCCTCTCCCTGATGGCGAGGGGGTAGAAACCCAAAGCCACCCCGCCTTCTACGCCCTCTCCCGCTCGCGGGGGAGGGTTGGGGAGGGGGCCCACCCAGGCCCGGAGAATCCCCGAAGGTCTAAACCACCCTCTCCCTGGCCCTCTCCATGAGGGCGAGGGGAAAAGACCACGCGGGCCCGCGCCACCACACTTCGATCTGGGTAATCCCCCCGAGAAGTAGCGGTCGTCAGAAGTAGAATTTTCTCGTAATGTGGTTAAGAGGAGGTTCTACATGAAGAAATCGCGCTTTAGCGACAGCCAGATCCTGAGCATTCTCAAGCAAGCCGAGGCCGGAACGCCGATCCCGGAGCTGTGCCGGGAGCACGGTATCAGCTCTGCCACCTTCTACAAGTGGCGCTCCAAGTACGGGGGAATGGACGCCTCCATGATGGCCCGGCTCAAGGAGCTTGAGGAGGAGAACCGGCGGCTCAAGAAGATGTACGCCGAGGAGCGCCTCAAGGCCGAGATCATCCAGGAGGCCATGGCAAAAAAGTGGTAAGGCCATCTCGGCGACGCGAGATGGCCAAACAAACTGTGGAGAAC
>JBHEOJ010000079.1:0-487 GCA_046260855.1 Thioalkalivibrio sp. | reverse complement strand
CCGGCGATCATCAGCACACCTGCCAGTGCTTCGCCGAAGGGATAGACGTACCCGTAGCGGACCCAACGACGCGCCAGCAGATCGTAATTCAAGAACATCGTCGAGAAGCTCTCGATGTCTTGGAGCTTCTGGATGGCGAGGATGCACATGCTGATCGCGATGAACCACTCCATGGCTCTGACGCTGAACACAGTGCCGAACGTGTACCAGCTGACCGACAAGGCCATCAGGAAGGCGACCGAGAAAATCGCGATGATTGGCTTGTAGCTGGTCTCGTCCGCGTTCTGGACCTCCTTGCCAAAATGGGCAAGAAGATCGTCATGGCCGCCGATCCGATCTCCATCGATGAAGGTCTGCGGGGTCGTTTCGACGCCATGCTTGTTCATGAACGCCTCGGTCTCGTCCTGCGTCGTAAGGTGGTGATCCTCGACTGCGAAGCCCTGCCGCTCGAGCAGATCCTTCGACTTGAGTCCAAATGGGCAGAGAT
>JBHEOJ010000078.1:0-10268 GCA_046260855.1 Thioalkalivibrio sp. | reverse complement strand
CCCCGCACCAGGGCCCGGGTCGCGGCATGCTGGCTGAGCAGATTCTCTTCACGGGAGATGCGCAGCTGTCGATCGATGTGTACCAGCTCCACCAGCAGTTGCCGGGGCTGATGGGTCTCGGTCAGGGGCGTCACGGTCATGTCCACCGTGGCGTGGCGGCCGTGGACCAGTTCCAGGTGGTGTTCCCGTTCCGTGAACGGGTGGCCGGTGCGCAGGGAATGCTCCAGGCTCGGACGCAGGCTGCTGTCCTCGCGTACCAGGGTATCGATGGCCATACCCTTGACCCGGCCCAGACTGATCTCGAACAACATCTCGGCGGCCGGGTTCATGTAGCTCAGGCGCAACCGGTCGTCCAGGACCAGCACGGCGGTGGTCAGGTTTTCCAGCAGGTAGGGGTAGGGCGTTTGTGGCTGCGGCATATGATTCCCACTATGCAAGAAGCAAACCAACCTGGTGCAGGCGCGCCGGGGCAGTGCACAGGACTGGGGCACGGGCCGGTGCAACGGGCTTTGGGGGCCCCGGGGCATCGGATAGGGAATAGCCCCGGGCAACAGGATGGTGCCTGGGGTGAGCTTGCAGGAGGATTATTGCACCAAATTGGTGCGAGCGTGGGTGGGAATGGAAATCAGGGGATGCGATGGCGCAGCAGGTGGAACTCCACGGTCTCGGACTCCTGGAGCACGCTGTCGCTGTTGTCCAGCACCTGGACGCTGATCCGGTGGGTGCCTCGGTCGATGTTCTCCAGGGCGAAGCGGGGGCTTTCGCTGGTGCTGTGGGTGCTGCCGTCGAGTATGAGTCGCAGGCGGTGGCCGCGCTCGCTGCGCAGTGCCGGGACGATCTCCACGGAGACCGTGAAGTTGCCGTTGTTGGCCCGCACCGCCTCGTCATCCCCGGGGCTTGCGATGCGAAGGCGTTCGTAGCGCTGGGAGGCGCTTTCGGACTCGCTGTTCTCCTGGCCCCGTTCCAGGATCCCCCGGGCATCGCGCAGCGCCGGCACCGTGGTGGGCGGCTGCACATGTACGGGACGGGCGTCCACGCCCTCGGGCGGGTTGTCACCGAACACGGTGTTGCCTTCGGCATCCGTCCAGCGATAGATGTCAGCGGAGGCCGCGAAGGCAAGGAGCAACAGGGGGAGAAGGATTAGTCGCATAGGCAGAGCTTAGCCGTTAGGGGTGGAGATAC
The DNA here is from genome assembly GCA_046260855.1 of Thioalkalivibrio sp. Lineage (GTDB taxonomy): Bacteria > Pseudomonadota > Gammaproteobacteria > Ectothiorhodospirales > Ectothiorhodospiraceae > Thioalkalivibrio_A. The sequence continues at coordinate 9,086 of JBHEOJ010000078.1, read as the reverse complement.
AAGAGGCAAGATACAAGTGAAGCAAACGTTCTTTTCTTGCCTCTTGTATCTTGCCTCTTGTATCTGCCCCAAAAAGAGAAAGGCCCCGCATTGCGGGGCCTTTCTTTTTTTGGGCTTACAGCGCCTGAATTAGAGGCTGTAGTACAGATCGTACTCCACCGGGTGGGTGGTCATGCGCAGACGGGTGACTTCTTCCATCTTCAGTTCGATGTAGGCGTCAATCATGTCGTCGCTGAACACGCCACCGGCCTTGAGGAACTCGCGGTCCTTGTCCAGAGCGGCCAGGGCCTGGTCCAGGCCGTGGCAAACCTGCGGGATCATCTTTTCCTCTTCGGGGGGCAGGTCATACAGGTTCTTGTCCATGGCCTCACCGGGGTGGATCTTGTTCTGGATACCGTCCAGGCCGGCCATCATCAGTGCGGCGAAGCACAGATAAGGGTTGGCGGTGGAGTCCGGGAACCGGACCTCCATGCGACGACCCTTGGCGTTCATCACGAACGGGATGCGGATGGAGGCGGAACGGTTGCGGGCGGAGTAGGCCAGCATCACCGGGGCCTCGAAGCCGGGCACCAGGCGCTTGTAGCTGTTGGTGGAGGCGTTGGTGAAGGCGTTCAGGGCGTGGGCATGCTTGATGACACCGCCGATGTAGAACAGGGCTATCTCGGACAGGCCACCGTACTGGTCGCCGCTGAACAGGTTCACGCCGTCTTTGCCCAGGGACATGTGCACGTGCATGCCGCTACCGTTGTCGCCCACCAGGGGCTTGGGCATGAAGGTGGCGGTCTTGCCGTAGTTGTGGGACACGTTCTGCACCACGTACTTGAGGATCTGCACCTCGTCGGCCTTGCGGGTCAGGGTGGCGGCGCCGACGCCGATCTCACACTGGCCGGCGGTGGCCACCTCGTGGTGATGCACCTCGGTGGTCAGGCCCATCTCTTCCAGGGCCAAACACATGGCGGAACGCAGGTCCTGCAGGCTGTCCACCGGGGGTACGGGGAAGTAGCCGCCCTTGACGGTGGGACGGTGGCCGATGTTGCCGCCCTCGAAGACCTTCTCGGAGTTCCAGGAGGCCTCGTCGGAGTCCACGCGGAAGAAGGAGCCGGAGATCTCGTTGCCCCACTTCACGTCGTCGAACACGAAGAACTCGTTCTCGGGACCGAACAGGGCGGTGTCGGCGATGCCGGTGCTCTGCAGATAGGCCTCGGCGCGCTGGGCCAGGGAGCGGGGGCAACGGTCGTAGCCTTGCATGGTGGCAGGTTCCACCACACCGCAGCGGATGTTCAGGGTGGGCTCGTCGAAGAACGGGTCCATCACGGCGCTGGCGGGGTCGGGCATGAGGATCATGTCGGACTCGTTGATGCCCTTCCAGCCGGCGATGGAGGAGCCGTCGAACATCTTGCCGCTCTCGAAGGTCTCCTCGTCAATGCCGTGGGAAGGCACAGAGACGTGCTGCTCCTTGCCGCGGCTGTCGGTGAAACGAAGGTCGACGAACTTGACGCCGTTTTCCTTGATGATTTTCATCACTTCTGCTGGGGACATGCCTGCTCCTCCGGGGAGTTTGTAAAGGTGTATCGAGAATGTTGTACCGGCATCGGGTGGAAGCCTGTAGTGGCGCCTCCTAACCGCATGCCCTGTTATGAAGCATGATCCATGCCATCCGCCCGGCCTCGGCGCAATGGGCTCTGGCTACGGCTACAGAGGCAGGATCGGTCATGGAATGCACCATGATGGTGCGCATCGTTGTCGGAGCGCCCTATTATAGGGCGTGCCTGCGCGAAGCTCCCCTGAAGTCTAGCCTGTCGAGGGGGTTTCACGGAAATAAACCACCACTTCCCCCACTTCGTGTACCTGCTTGCAGGCCTGCTGCAGGTGGGCGGTCAGGGTGTGGGCTTCATCGCTGTCAGCGACCGCTGTGCGGGGCAGGCAGAGCTCCAGGTGAATGCGTCCGCCCAGATAATGTAGCACTACGTTTTCTATCTGACGGGCTTGCGGGATGTCGCCCCAGGCGTCCTGAAGTCTGGCCAGTAGCTCGGGACGCAGGGGCAGTTCGAGGACCGGCGGGTGGTGTTCATCATCCTCCGGGTCGATGTGCACCGTCACGTCGGTGACCTCCTCAAAGGCGCCGATGACCGCCAGGCGTACCCGCTCGCTGATCTGATGGCCCTCGGAGATGCTGATGCACGACGGCACCTGGATATGCACATCGGCCAGGGCCGAGCCCGCCATGTGCCGGGTGCGCAGCATGTGCAGGCTCTTGACGCCATCCACGGCCAGGATGGTCTCCTGAATGCGCGCGACCCGCTCCTCGGCCAGGCCGGTGTCGATCAGCTCCCGGGCGCTGTCCCAGATGAGCCGGCCACCCATGTGGGCGATCAGCACCGCCACCAGCACGGCCGCCACTGCATCCATATAGGGCAGGCCCGCCAGGGTGCCCCCCACGCCCGCCAGCACCACGATGGAAGAGAACACGTCGGAGCGATGATGCCAGGCATTGGCCTTGAGCAGCTTGGAGCGGATGCGTCGGGCCACGCGGATGGTGTAGTGATACAGCGCCTCCTTGAGCACGATGGCCAGCACGGCGAAGACCAGGGCCAGGGGCTCGGGGCTCAGCAGGCGCTCCGGATCGAACAGTCGATCGCCGGCATCCATGCCGATGCCCACGCCCACGCCGATCAGCAGCAGCCCCACCACCACGGTGGCCAGGGTCTCGATGCGGCCGTGGCCATAAGGGTGTTCATTGTCCGGCTGGACGTTGGAATGGCGTCCCGCCAGCAGGACCACGCCGTCGCTCATCAGATCCGACAGTGTGTGCATTCCATCGGCGATCAGGGCCTGGGACTGGGTGAAGATGCCGCCGATGATCTGGGCCACCGAGAGGAACAGGTTGGTGAACGCAGCCGTCAGCGTCACGCGACGCATGGTGCGTTCGCGGGGTTTGCCGGGGGTGAGATCGGAGGTGGTGCTCATCCATCCAGTCTGATGGATGTGAGTGGCAAGTAGCTAGTGGCAAGTGGCAAGGAAAATCACCCCCTCCCCAACCCTCCCCCGCGGTGCGGGGGAGGGGGTAGAAAAAGGGTTCCTCGACGTTTCGAGTGGAATACCTGGGCTGGCAACAGCCGTAACATGTGTCCCCTTTGGAAACAGGAGCGCGAGGAGCCCAGCCCCCTGGGCGAAGGGTAAGCCCCGGGGGTGAGAGAAATCGCCCAGGGGGCTGGGCTCCTACGAGGAGCGGGTCCCGCCGACCTTCGTGTGCTGACCCGCAGACACCCTTGAATCCATAGAAGTCATCAAATTCACTCGAAACGTCGAAGAACCAGAGAAGGCGGGTTGCTCTACCCCCTCGCTCTCAGGGACAAATCCGCCGGGAGCGGATTTGAACAGCCGACAGGCTGGCCCGAAGGGTGGAGGGCAGGACGCCCGCAATAGAGGGCCGGGGTGAGGGTGGTTTTCCTTCCCACTTCATTGCCGCGTTTCGGTTCCCCGCTGGGGCGTGGCGTCGGTGAGGCCTTCAAGCACCTGGCGTGCCTGTTGACTGCCCTGCTCCTGCCAGAGCTCCAGGGCCTCCAGGGCCGAGAGACCGGGCGCGCCGCCAAGCTCGCGCATGGCGCGCAGCACGTCCGAGAGCCCCATGAAGCCGTGGGCCAGGGCGCCGAACAGGTCGCTCAGGGAACCGCCTGCCTGGCGATCCGCCACCTGCTGGTAGGCGGAGCGGCCAAGGTCGACAAAGTAACCCACGCTGACCCGCCGACGTCGGGCCCGTTGGCTGAACAGCCCGGAGAACAGCAGGCAGTGGTCGCCCACGTCGCGCATGGCCACCGCCTGGGCCCGGGGTGCGGCACGCAGGCCGCGCAGGTAGTCCAGTGCCATGATGCGATGGCCGGTCTCGGGGTTTTCGGTGAAGCGGATCATGAGCAGGACGAGATAGCTTTCCAGGGTCTCGTCCAGTTCCTGGTGTGCGTGGCCGGCGGCTTCCTGCACAAGACGCTGCCACTGGGCGGCGGGGGTGGGCTCCATGATGAGATCAGGCATAGGACCTCCCGGGGTGGTGATGCACAACAAAGTCCTCAGTAATCTCTTAGCATCAGGTGCGCCAGGTGCAACACCGTGCCGGACGGCTGGTCTGTCACAGGGCCCGGGCGGTATACTCCAGCCCTTTGCGCATCCACGCCATCCGGTTCCCCATGTCCCGACAGCACACCTCAAAGACCCATGGCCTGAGCTTCCAGGAGCTCATCCTGACCCTGCAGCAGTTCTGGGCGGGACACGGCTGCGTGGTGCTCCAGCCCTATGACATGGAAATGGGCGCGGGCACTTTCCACTCCGCCACCTTCCTGCGTTCCATCGGTCCGGAACCCTGGCGTGCCGCCTATGTGCAGCCCTCGCGCCGGCCCACCGATGGGCGCTACGGCGAGAACCCCAATCGCCTGCAGCACTATTACCAGTTCCAGGTGATCCTCAAGCCCTCGCCTGCGGAGATCCAGGAGTTGTACCTGGGCTCGCTGAAGGCCATCGGCATCGACCCCCTGGTGCACGACATCCGTTTCGTGGAAGACAACTGGGAATCCCCCACCCTGGGTGCCTGGGGCCTGGGCTGGGAGGTGTGGCTCAACGGCATGGAGGTCACCCAGTTCACCTACTTCCAGCAGGTGGGCGGCCTGGATTGCCGACCGGTGTCCGGCGAGATCACCTACGGCCTGGAACGCTTGGCCATGTACCTGCAGGGTGTGGAAAGTGTGTTCGATCTGACCTGGACCGAAGGCCCCCAGGGCCGGGTGAGCTACGGCGACGTCTACCACCAGAACGAGGTGGAGCAGTCCGCCTACAATTTCGAGCACGCCAACGTGGAGGCGCTGTTTGCGTGGTTCGAGACCTGCGAGGGTGAGAGCAAACGCCTCATCGAGGCCGGCCTCCCCTTGCCCGCCTACGAGCAGATGCTCAAGGCCTCCCACACCTTCAACCTCCTGGACGCCCGCCGCGCCATCTCCGTGACCGAACGCCAGCGCTACATCCTGCGCGTACGCGAACTGGCCCGGGCCGTGGCCGAGATCTATTACGGCGCACGGGAGGCCCTGGGGTTTCCCATGCTGGGTGGCAAGTGAACAAAAGCGCTTTGCCACAGAGGGCACAGAGGTCACAGAGTTAACATCCATAGGGGATCGGCATGGAAGACGACCCGCTGACTCGACGCATTATATCAGCAGCACTGGAAGTGCATTCGCTGCTGGGACCAGGATTGCTTGAGACGATTTATGAAGAGGCCCTATGCCATGAGTTTGAATTGCGTGGCATTGGCTTTGAACGCCAGGTTTCAGTGCATGTGGCCTACAAGGGCAGGCAGATTGCTCGACAGGTATTGGACCTGCTGGTGGAAAAGGAAGTGGTTGTGGAGTTGAAGGCGGTCCGAAAACTCCCGGAGGTCGCTACCGCCCAGACACTCTCCTATTTGAGGGCCACCGGCTTACGGCGAGCCTTGTTGCTTAATTTCGGCGAGTCACGTCTCACGAATGGCATCAAACGCCTTTCTCTGTGACCTCTGTGACCTCTGTGGCTAAAAAGGTTTTGTTGATGAGTACCAAAACAGATCTCCTGATCGAAATTGGCACCGAGGAGTTGCCACCCAAGGCGCTTAAGGGCCTGCGGGACGCCTTTGCCGAGGCGGTGAAGACGGGCCTGGCGGATGCGGGCATTGGCGCCTCCGGGATCACCGCCTACGCCGCACCGCGTCGCCTGGCGCTGCTGTGCCGTGATGTGCCGGCATGTCAGCCGGACCAGTCCATGGAACGCCGGGGACCAGCGGTCGCCGCCGCTTACGACAGCGACGGTAACGCCACCAAGGCGGCCCAGGGTTTTGCCGCCTCCTGTGGCGTGGCCGTAGAGGACCTGCAGCAGCTTGAGACCGACAAGGGCGCCTGGCTGGTGCACCGTCACGTGGAGCCGGGCAAGCCGGCGGCGGAATTGATCCCGGGTATCGTCAGCGGCGGTCTGTCCGCCCTGCCCATCCCCAAGCGCATGCGCTGGGGTGATTCCGATGCCGAGTTCGTGCGCCCGGTGCACTGGATCGTACTGCTGCTGGGTGACACGGTGGTGGACGCCACCCTACTGGAGGTGAAGTCCGGCCGGGAGACCCGGGGGCATCGCTTCCATCATCCGGATGGGCTCTACATCGCCGAGCCCGCCGCCTACGCCCCCATGCTGGAGACCGAAGGCCGCGTCATGCCCGACTTCGATGCCCGTCGCGAGGCGATCCTGGGGCAGGTACAAGAGGCCGCGCAAAAGCTCGGCGGTCGTGCCCTGATCGAGCCGGATCTGCTGGACGAGGTCACCGGCCTGGTGGAATGGCCGAGCGCCATCGCAGGTCACTTTGAGACCCGTTTCCTGGAAGTCCCCCAGGAGGCGCTCATCTCCACCATGCAGGACAACCAGAAATACTTCCCGGTAGTGGATGAGAAAGGGCGCCTCATGCCCCACTTCATCACCGTGAGCAACATCGAGTCCAGGGAGCCGGAGCGGGTGCGCGAGGGCAACGAGCGGGTGATCCGTCCGCGCTTTGCCGATGCGGAGTTCTTCTGGAAGCAGGATCGCAAACAGCCCCTGGACAAGCACCTGGAGGCCCTGCGCCACGTGGTGTTCCAGCGCAAGCTGGGCAGCCTGTACGACAAGACCGAGCGGGTCGCCGCGCTGTCCAAGCGCCTGGCGGGACTGCTGGGCGTGGACCCGGGCGAGGCGGCCCGAGCCGCCATGCTCTCCAAGTGCGACCTGCAGACCCACATGGTGTTCGAGTTCACCGAACTGCAGGGCACCATGGGCCGCTACTACGCCCAGCATGACGGTGAGCCTGCGGACGTGGCGCGCGCACTGGAAGAACAGTACTGGCCGCGCCATGCAGGGGATGACCTGCCCGAGACAGGCGTCGGCCAGGTGCTGGCCCTGGCCGACCGGCTCGACACCCTGGTGGGTATCTTCGCCATCGGCCAGAAGCCCACCGGCGCCAAGGACCCCTATGGCCTGCGCCGCGCCGCCCTGGGTGTATTGCGCATCATCATCGAGCGGGAACTGGACCTGGATCTGCTGTCCCTGATCCAGGCGGCCGCCGATGCCTACACGGACACGGCACTGGATGCCGCGGGTGCCGTGGAATCCGTATTCGATTACATGATGGAGCGCCTGCGCGCCTACTACAGTGACCGGGGCATCGGCGCGGATGTATTCGAGGCGGTGCTGGCCTGCCGCCCGGTGCGTCCCCTGGACTTCGACCGCCGGGTGCGCGGCGTCGAGCACTTTCGCAGCCTGCCCGAGGCGGCGAGTCTTGCCGCCGCTCACAAGCGCATTCACAACATCCTCAAGAAGGTGGACGGTGCGCTGCCCGAGAAGATCGATGCGGCGCGATTCACGGAAGAGGAGGAAGCCGCCCTGTACGAGCGTGTCGAGGCGCTGCGGGCCACGGCGCTGCCGCTGTTCAGCGAGGGGCGTTACGCCGAGGGCCTTGCCGCCCTGGCCGCACTGCGCGAACCAGTGGACCGTTTCTTCGACACCGTGATGGTGATGGCCGAGGATACCGCCGTGCGCGACAACCGCCTGGCCCTGCTCAACAGCCTGAGCGGACTGTTCCTGGAAGTGGCGGACATGTCGCGCCTGCAGCCGGGCGGTGAGGGCTGAGATAAGAGCCTGTTTACCACGAAGCTCACGAAGGGCACGAAGCACAGATGTATGAGCGTAAAAGATGTGCTCTCGCCAGGGCGCGAAGCACGCAAGGCAAGCGGAATCAGAAGGTCGATGCCCCGAGTTTTCGTATACGCCTAATGTTTTGGTGGGGTCATTCATTCCTTTCTTCGTGCCCTTCGTGAGCTTCGTGGTGATACCCTCGACACGACCCGGCCAGGACACTCGATGACCCAGCGCAAACACTTCAAGCCGTTCCTCTACGTTCGCGCCACGCTGTTCTGGCTGGGCTTTGCACCGTCCACGATCTTCTTCTCCCTGATAGGACCCCTGCTGCGGCCCCTGTCCTGGCATAGGCGTTTTCGTTTCATGTCCCAGTGGACCCGTTTCAACATCTGGTGGCTGGAACTCACCTGCGGACTGAAGTACGAGGTCCACGGTCGCGAACACCTCACCGGTGATTCGGCCATCCTGCTCTGCAAGCACCAGTCCACCTGGGAGACCCTGGCCCTGCAACGCTTCATCCCGCCCCAGGTGTGGGTACTCAAGCGTGAGCTCATGCGCATCCCCTTGTTCGGCTGGGGCCTGTGGACGATGGAACCCATCGCCATCGACCGTAGCGCCGGTCGCAAGGCACTGGATCAGCTGGTGACACAGGGTACGGATCGCCTGGAGCGGGGGCTGTGGGTGGTGACGTTCCCGGAAGGCACGCGGGTAGCGCCGGGCCAGAAGGGACGCTACAAACAGGGTGGCGCCGTGCTGGCGGCGCGCACCGGACACCCCGTGGTGCCCGTTGCTCACAATGCCGGTATTTACTGGCCGCGCCACAGCTATGTGAAATACCCGGGCACCATCCGAGTGGAGATCGGCCCGCCCATCGAGAGCCAGGGACGTGCGCCCGACGCGATCCTCAAGGAGGCCGAGGAATGGATCGAGTCACGGCAGAAGGTACTCGACGCCGTGGAGCGTCCATGAACCCTTTGCCTGGCCAGTCGGCCGGTTATTTGTTCACACTGGCCAGCGCCCGTATCTTCTATCCATGATTAGCGAACTGCTCAAGCTGCGCGATCGTAGTGTCTACCATGTCGAGGGCACGTCCCCGGCCGTCTATTACATCGCGGATCAGGATCTCAAGGGTGTGCTGGTCAATGCGCCCGCATTCAGCGCTGAGCTTCGGGATGCCCTGGCCGCCATCGTGCCCTTGCGCTTCATCTATCTGCCCAGTCGCTTCGGCGCCCGGGATCTCGATGCCTGGCGTGATGCCGGTGTAGAGGTGCTGGCCTACGAGGTGGAGGTACCGTCCATCGAGGGCGGCGTGGACACCGCCTTCAACAACAAGGCACGGTTCTCACGCACCATCGACTTCCTGCCCATGGGTGGGGTCACCGAGGGCACCTGTGTCCTGCGGCTGCGCAACAATCCGGGGG
>JBHEOJ010000077.1:0-10302 GCA_046260855.1 Thioalkalivibrio sp. | reverse complement strand
GCGTAGTTCCGAGCCAGGATATGAGGCTCGGAGTGTCGAGTATGGCGTCATAGAGGACACCGGCCAACAGGACGCCTGCAGCACCCGTACGGCGCAGACGTCCCAGATCCGCCAAGTCCCGCACACCGCCAGCAGCGTACAGGCGCATGGTACCGGAACGCCGGCCAATGCATGTCCGGAGACGATGCAGCAGCGGCAAGTCCGGTCCAAGACCGCTACCCACCCGGCGCAGTTGCATGACAATGATATCGCGTGGCCAGACATCCTTGCGTCGCCAGAGCTCAGACGGTCCCTGAAACCGCGGACCCAGAAAATCAAGCGAGAGCAGCGGCGCCTGCCCGCGCGCTTTACGACACAACGGCATGATCTCACTCAGGGATTCACTGCCGAGAACGGTGCGCCACGGGCCGGGATATCGAACCGGGCCCTGATCCACCCAGAATGTTATGGATGGGTAGCGGGTGCAAAGTTTATGGATCAGTACTCCTTGGTCGCCGTGACCCTGGATAGCATCCAGGTCCGCCACATAGACACTGGAAAAAGGATAGATTGCGCGCAGCGCTTCGAGCACTGCAAAAGGATCGCTGTCATCGCACAAGCGGCAACGGAGCGGTCGGTAGAGATGGCGTTCTCCGCGTCTGGCCCTGACCACATGTCCGTTCATCAAGTCAAGTGCGGGAATCAGTTCAAACACGGGCAGGCAGATGCGAATCTTTGTGTATGAGTTTGTGACCGGCGGCGGTATGCACAATGTGCGTGTCCCATCAGGGCTCTTGCTGGAAGGCCGACTCATGGCCGACCGGCTGGTGCAGGATATCACCGCCATTCCGAGCACAGAAGTGCTGGTTGCCCGTGACCCCAGAATCCCTCACCACTTTTCTTCCGGAGTGCAGGTACTCTCCGGCGATTCGGCCACGGTCTGGCGTGAGGGCCTCGCTGCGGCGGATGCCGTCTGGCTCATCGCCCCGGAATCGGGCGGCGTACTGGCCCGACTCACGAGCGACATTGAGGATTCGGAATCGGTGTTGCTGACGAGCCGAACTGAAGCCGTCACACTCGCGGGGAGCAAGTATCGCACCATCCGTTGCCTGGAGGCCTTCGGAATCAGAGTAGTACCCACGACGCGCCCCGGCGAGGCTTTGGCACCGCACGCCGGAGAGTGGATTGTCAAGCCGGACGACGGGGCAGGTTGCGAAGGTCTGCGTATCCTGTCACGAGAATGCCTCGGTCGATGGATGCTCAGCGTGGACCCATTGGCATGGGTAATTCAGCCGCTCTGTGAGGGTGATCACCTAAGTCTGTGTCTGTTGTGCCGCGAGGGCCTGGCCACTGTCCTGAGCATCAACCGACAAATCATCCGGCGCCGGGGCGATGGATTCGTTCTGGAGGGCTGCCATGTGAATATTCCCGAACCGTCAGGAGCCTTCGGTGCACAGCTGCGTGAAACTGCGGCGGGTGTGGCAGCAGCCATTCCGGGACTCCGCGGCATCATAGGTGTTGACCTCCTGTTGACCCCGAGCGGGCCACGCGTGCTGGAGATTAATCCCCGACTAACCACATCCTACACGGGATTGCACCGAGCGCTCGGGATCAATCCGGCAGGGATGGTGCTTGACCTTGTAGTACGGGGCACAGCGCCGCCAGTTCTGAAAGCGTACCGAACTGAAACAGTATGGCTCCATCCACAGAATACGGCACTCAATCATGCGTGATCAGGCGACTTTGGGCTGGGATCTGGGTGGCGCTCATGTGAAGGTCGCGCGCATTGATGCCGAGGGTCGCCTGGAGAATGCGATCAAGCTTGCGTGTCCGTTGTGGCAGGGCATGGAGCATCTGGAATTCGCCATTTCCCGTGCATTGGATGTGCTGGGACACGGCACCGTACACCACGCAGTCACCATGACTGGGGAACTCGTCGATCTCTTCCCCGGACGGAGCGAGGGGGTGCGTAGAATCCTGCATACCCTGACCGGCATGCTCGGACGCAGCTCGGTACAGGTCTATGCCGGGTACTTAGGATTGATCACGCCGACTGAAGCGCTGGATTGCCCCGACGCTGTGTCATCGTCCAACTGGCACGCCAGCGCCGCCTGGCTTGCCATGCATTGTTCTGATGCTCTCCTTATAGACGTAGGTAGCACCACCACCGACCTGATCGCCGTCCGGGAGGGAAGGGTAAGCACTAGAGGCGTATCGGATTGTCAGCGGCTGAAGTATCAGGAACTCATATACACGGGGGTGTCGCGTACGCCGGTCATGGCGCTTGCGCGGACGGCGCCCGTGGACGGCGCATGGGTTGGCATTATGGCTGAGCATTTCGCTACGACCGCTGATGTGCATCGTCTGACCGGTATGCTCGACGAACGGGTGGATCTATTTCCGGCTGCGGACAACGGACCGAAGACGCAGGAGGGCAGTGCCCGCCGACTTGCACGGATGGTGGGCATGGACCTGCAGCACGCCCCTCAGTCAACTTGGCACTCATTGGCAGAGTATTTCGCCTCATGCCAGGTGCAGAGCCTCGAGGTTGCATGTCGGCTTCAGCTGTCCCAGAGTCTTTGGGCCGATCTACCAGTGCTTGTGGGCGCCGGCAGTGGTTCTTTCATTGCCAACTGTCTTGCACAGCGCCTCGGGCTGTCATATCAATCCTTTCCCGGGGCCGTCGGTCTTCAGGTACCCGCCGACGCCACTGTCCTGGACTGCATTCCTGCACTGGCGGTGGCGCAACTTTCAGGAGGTCTCCATGAGCGGGTGGCACGGTCTGCATGAGCTTCCGTATCCGGGGGACGCTGCCCCGTGGTTCGAAATGTTGGCGGATAAACCTTGGGCGGCATTCCTTGACAGCGGGCGTCCCTTCGGCGGCTGCGGGCGATATGACATCCTGTGCGCCGATCCCTACATGACCGTGGTCACCCGTGGGCACATGACAGAGATACGAACCTGCAGGAACGTGATACTGACACCGGACGATTCGTTCCGAGTGCTTGCGAAGCTACTCAGGCCTTCGCCAATCGTGTCACCGCAGATCCCCTTCGCCGGCGGTGCGGTGGGCTACTTCGGGTACGATCTGGGCCGTCGTATCGAGAGTTTGCCGGTTATGGCACAGGACGGCGAGCACATCCCCACAATGGCAGTGGGTCTGTACGACTGGGCTGTGGTGGTGGATCATGAAGCTCGACGAGCCTGGCTCGCCGGGCAGGGGAACCATGCCGAGACACGCCTTCTCTGGCCCGACCTGGTGGAGCGGTTCCGGGATATACCGGCCATGCGAACGCGTTCCGGGTTTCGACTTCTCGGCCCGCTCATCTCCAATATGACAAGGGCCGATTACGCACGACGCTTCGGCCATATCCAGCACTACATTCGGGAAGGCGACTGTTACCAGGTCAACCTCGCACAGCGCTTCAGCGCCCCCGCCGACGGCGATCCCTGGGGTGCCTACCGTGCGCTGCGGCAATCGAGCGCGGCACCATTCGGTGCCTATCTACAGACTCCGTTTGCGAATATCCTCAGCAATTCGCCGGAACGTTTCCTTGCCGTGCGTGACGGGCGGGTCGAGACTCGGCCCATCAAGGGTACCCGACCACGCTCGCCTGATCCCGAATCCGACCGAAAGCTTGCCGACGAACTCATCAACAGCCCGAAGGACCGCGCCGAAAACCTGATGATCGTGGATCTGATTCGCAACGACCTCGGCAAATCCGCGGAACTGGGCAGCGTGGAAGTGAACGAGTTGTTCTCCCTGGAGAGTTACGCCACGGTACATCACCTGGTGAGTACCATCACCGCGCGGTTGCCCCCGGGGCGCAGCCCCTTAGAGCTCCTGCGCGACTGTTTTCCGGGCGGATCCATTACCGGCGCTCCCAAGCTGCGGGCCATGGAGATCATCGAGGAACTGGAGCCGCACCGCCGCGGCGTGTATTGCGGTGCCATCGGATACGTGGGTTCTGACGGACGGATGGATACCAACATCGCCATCCGCACGCTGGTACACGGCGGCGGCGAGGTGCGCTTCTGGGCGGGTGGTGGCATCGTGGCGGATTCCCGGGTCGATGAGGAGTATCAGGAAACCCTTGACAAGGCCGCAGCCATGCTGCGGCTCCTTGAATGCACGGAACTCAGCCATGTGGGTGGTTAAGCTAGGTGGAAGCCTGTCCGAGTCGCCGCATCTGCGCCACTGGCTGGAAGCCCTGGCAGATCATGGGGGCGGGCGCACGGTCATTGTCCCCGGGGGGGGGCGCTTTGCAGACCAGGTGCGTCGCATGCAGCTCCTCTGGGGTGTCGACGACCCCTGTGCTCACCGAATGGCGCTTCTCGCGATGGAACAGTTCGGCCTGCTCATGCACGGGATTCGCCAACGCCTCATCCCGGCACGGGACCTGCCGGAGATCAGGCAGATTCTGGCCGCGGGCGACGTCGCTGTATGGCTTCCTTACGCCATGACAATCGCCGAGAAGACCATCCCTTGCGACTGGACCGTCACCTCGGACAGTCTTGCCGCCTGGCTGACTGCACGCCTTGGGGCACAGCGCCTCCTGCTGGTTAAATCTCTCGGGTTGCCGCCACAGGACCAGGGTGTCGGAGGGCTTGTGCGCGACGGACTGGTGGACCAGGCGTTTCCGGGGTTCATGGCGCGCGCCGGATGCCCCGTCGACTGGCTGAGCGTAACAGAACACGCGCGACTCGCTGGCTGGCTCGAAGGCCGGATACGCGCCGTCGAGCTGTGCTACACGGTGTCCGCATGAAGATGGGCATCCGCTGCGGCCCGCTATCTCGCCGGAGGCAATGAGGACATGGCCGAGCATCTGCTTTTCCTGACCGGCAGTCTGGCCGAGTCCAGCCTGAACAAGGTCCTCGAAGGCATGCAGGACCGGGGTTTTACTTACTCCGTGTCCAACCTCGGGCTCAAGGTGGCCGGGTTGATGACCGCCGACATGATCCGCCGTCGACTCGGAGACACCGGCGGCGCCGATCGCGTGATCCTCCCGGGACTCTGCCGGGGAGATTTGAATGCTCTGGTCGAGATCTTCGGAGTGCCTTTCATGCTTGGCCCCGTGGACCTGAAAGACATCCCGGAATATTTCGGCCACGGTACCGTGCCGCCGGACCTCTCACGCCATGACATTCGGATCTTTGCGGAGATCGTTGATGCGCCTCGCCTTTCGATCGCCGATATCCTCGATCGTGCGGCTACGCTGCGGAACGCGGGCGCCGACGTCATCGACCTGGGCTGTCTGCCCGATACGCGTTTTCGGGGTCTTGTCGACGCCGTCCGGGCACTCAAGGACTCTGGATTCAGCGTCAGTGTGGATTCCATGGAGCCTAACGAGCTGCTCGAGGGTGGGCGCGCGGGCGCGGATTACCTGCTGAGCCTCCGAGAGGACACGCTCTGGATCGCCGATGAGGTGGACGCCGTCCCCGTACTGATTCCCGCGGAACACGGCAATCTTGCGTCCCTGGAGCGGGCCATGGACTCCATGGCCAAGCGGGGCAAGGCGTTCATCGCCGATCCGATTCTCGATCCGATACATTTCGGCTTTCTGGACTCACTGGTCCGCTATCACACGCTGCGCGCCCGCCATCCCGGGATAGACATCATGCTGGGCATCGGCAACCTGACCGAATTAACGGAGGCGGACAGTACAGGCGTCAACGCCCTCCTGTTCGGTCTTGCGTCCGAACTTGGCGCACGACACGTACTGACTACGCAGGTAAGTCCCCACTGCCGCAGCGCGGTGCGCGAGGCAGATGCCGCGCGGCGCCTGATGTTCGCCGCCCGGGAGGCCAATCGGCTGCCCAAGGGACTCAGCGAGGCGCTTCTGGTCGTACATGCGCGAAAACCCTTCCCCTATTCCCCAGAAGAGATCGCAGAGCTCGCAGAACAGATCCGCGACCCCAGCTACCGGGTACAAATCAGCGAGCGAGGCATCCATGTGTTCAACCGTGACGGCATCTATACGGATACGGATCCCTTCACGATCTTTCCCTCATTGACTCTCGGGAACGATACTGGACACGCGTTCTATCTTGGCGTAGAGCTCGCACGCGCTCAGATCGCCTGGCAACTGGGTAAGCGTTACCATCAGGACAGGGAACTGGGCTGGGGATGCACCGTAGAAACCAACGTGACGGATTATGCGCAAAACGATGCCCCGGGAGACATACCCGGAGCGGGATGCGCGGGGAGTGACCAACCATGATACTAGAAACCATCGTCACCACTCTGGACAGTGACGGGCGGGCGCATATACGCCCCCTTGGCGTCACACTCCGGGGAGAATATCTTGTGCTCGCCCCGTTCACGCCGTCCCGCACCCAGGACAACCTCCGAGTTCGTCGCAGCGCCGTGATCAACTACACCACGGACGTGCGTGTGTTCGCGGGCACCCTCACCGGGCGGCACCAGTGGCCCGTGGTCGCGGCACGCAAGATTGATGGTGTCCGGCTTCGCGATACCTTGGCTCACAAGGAAGTGGAGGTGGTGGAGATCGAGGACGATTCCATACGCCCCAGATTTGTGTGCCGTACGGTCTTTGCCGAGTCGCATGCGCCTTATTCCGGCTTCAATCGTGCCCAGGCCGCCGTGCTGGAAGCGGCCATCCTTGTCAGCCGGCTGAACCGGCTGCCTGTGGAGAAGGTGGACGCAGAGCTCGCCTATCTGCGGATCTCGTTGGAAAAGACTGCCGGCCCCCTCGAAAGGGAGGCCTGGGAATGGCTCATGGAGGCCGTTGATGCGTATCGCCGGGGTCAGGCATGCGTCACCTGAAGACCGGAGTGCTGGCCAGTGTCCGGAGCCTGTACGAGGCGCGCATCGCCTTGCAGGCCGGGGCCCACATCATTGACCTCAAGGAACCGTTGGCGGGCGCACTCGGCGCAGTTTCCGCACATACCGTCGAAGAGGTGGTGGGGTACGTGGCGGGTCGCCGCCCGATTTCTGCCACCATCGGGGACCTCCCCATGGACGGAAGACGTCTGTACGATGCCGTATGCCGCGTTGCCGATTTCGGGCCGAATCATATCAAGATAGGATTCTTCAGGGACTCGGGCTCCGACTGGCTGACATGTGTCCGCACCCTAGAGAGCTGTGCGGTGCGGGGGATGTCGCTGATTGCCGTCATATTCGCGGATCAGTCATCTGAGGTCGAACAGTTGGATATCTTCGCGAGCCATGGTTTTCATGGTGTGATGCTGGACACAGCAAGCAAGGACACCGGTCCCCTGACCTCGCACTGGACCACATCAAGTCTCGAAACCTTCGTGCGCCGGGTTCATGATCTGGGGATGATATGCGGGCTGGCGGGGTCATTGAGCCTGGCGCAGGTGCCGGTACTCAAGCGCCTTGAAGCAGACTACCTTGGATTTCGCGGAGCCCTTTGCGATCCGTCTGGACGGGAAGGCACGCTGCGTGCAGAGCGCATTAAACTAGTTGTCAAATCGCTACAGAGAACGGAGTTGGCCAGTACGCCATAGCCCGAGCCCGTGTGATTCCGGTTCCTTCGGCAGGACCACTACCGCTACATCCTTTATTCAGGATTTGGAAGTGCAGTCAATCAGAGCATAGGCCGAATGATTGTGGATGGACTCGAAATTCTCTGCCTCGACGGAGTACCCCTCGATCCGGTCATCCTTGTTCAGACAATCGGCAATGTCTCGCACCAGATCCTCAACGAACTTGGGATTATCGTAAGCCCTTTCGGTCACGAACTTCTCGTCAGGTCGCTTGAGCAGCCCGTATAGTTCGCAGGATGCCTGCTTTTCCACCATCTCGATCAATTCCTCCACCCACAGGAAACTCCGTATGCGCACGTTTAGAGTCACGTGTGAACGCTGATTGTGCGCCCCGTATTGGGAGATCTCCTTCGAGCAGGGGCACAGACTGGTCACCGGCACAAGAACGCGGACATCGACGGTGCTGCGATCCTTCTCCTGGCAGCCGATGAAACCTACTTGGTAGTCCAGCAGGCTTACCACGCCAGAAACCGGCGCCGCCTTGCGGATAAAGTAAGGAAAGGACATATCGATGTAGCCCGAATCGGCCTCCAGGCGTTCACACATCTGTGGAAGTATCGCCCGGAAACTGTGGATGTTCAGCTCACTCTCCTGACCGTTCAGAACCTCAAGGAACCGCGACATGTGTGTTCCCTTGAAATTATGGGGAAGGTTAACGTACATGCTAAGGGAGGCCACCGTGTGCTGCTCCCCACCGTCGCGCTGTACGACGCGCACCGGATGCCGGATATCCTTGATACCGACCTTATCAATGGAGATGCGGCGGGTGTCGAGGGTGTTCTGGACATCAACAAGTGGGCTCAATATGGCGTTCATAAAGTGGTCTCCGAATGTATCTGGGCCAGCTAGCACGGCACCTGGGTGTTGTGGTACTCCGGATTTCCCGGTTACCCGGCAGGCGTCCACCCAAAGAACAGCAAGTAACATGCCCGAAGCATCGACTGCTGACATAAGCCAGAGGAAGTATGGCTTACTGATTTGAAACGAATTCCAGATCGAGATCCGTGTCACGGATGTGAAGCAGATCGCTCCTGGGTACTGTCTTCAAAATGACACGACCACCCGTTCATGGAGAAAGCCCTAACAATATGAGCGCTCCAACATTCCCGATTAGAATATGCTCAGAGCAGGGCGTGGTACGCTCTGCCAACGCACGATGGTGTATAGCCCTGCGAAGAGGACCACTCCAGCGACCAAGCAACTCCGCATTGGTCATGGAGTTCACGTACGCGCCTGCGAAGCCGAACATTGGCGCCCCTGAGCACACTGGCACGGTCAGTCGCCAGTCGATGCTGCCCTTCCTGTGAAACAGATATGTGCCGATGAGACCCGTCGTCACGAAAGTGGCCAGGGCAGTAGCCATTGCCTCATGGATCCCCAAACCCGCAAGCATGCTCAGCAGTGGGATCAAAAGCACTCCACCAATGCCGACCCTAGTTCGCGTTGGGGCTTGTAATCAAATGGGGAAGGCGTGAAGAGTATCCGTCAGTTCCTGTTTCTTCCTTTCGGGATTGCAGGCGCTCCGGGCCGGCGCGAACGCAACCCGCCGGCCCGGATTCCACCTGATCAACTCGCCATCGCTTCCAACTCCAGGCGCTTGCCATTTACCTTCACCTTGCCTTCCACTTCGATGCTACGCACCAGCGTATCCAGCACGGGACAATGGGACTCCACCATGTCGACGAGCTTCTTCAATGTTGCCTCGTCTGCCGATGAGTCTATGTGCGTCTCAAAGAAGACCTTTTGATAGCCGGCAGGTATGCTCTCGTCGATCGCGAACAGTCCGCGGAGATCCAGATGACCACGCAGTTTTACGTGTACATCGTTCAGGGGAATGTCCATCACAGACGAATAAGCGCGATACATGATCTCCTGGCATGTCCCCAACGCTACGAGGACAAGTTCGACGGGATTCGGTGCCGCATCCGCGCCACCGAGTTCCGGGGGTTCGTCGACAACGATGGAATCGAACTGACGTACACTCGCGCTGCAGCGCATATCGTCCTCCAGATGAGTGTCGGCCCGAAACACCACCTTGGCGGTGCTGGGGTCGTTCTGGATTCCGGTCATGGTCTGCATGAGGGCGCTTTTGACGGATGATTGTGACATGTTAAAACCCTCTCGACTAATGAATGAAACGGCGCCGAAGGTGGCGGCCGTCCGAGAGATTTGATGACACCTCGCTTTGACCAACAATCGTGTTGATTGACTAAACTTGTAGGTAACTGTCCTACTCGAATGTCGGTCAATTCCGGTTATGTTCTAGTATCCGCTCCAGTCGAATGAACATTTGTACCAGTTCAGGGACTGAGTGAGCCTGCATCTTGCTCATCACGTTGGCTCGATGCACCTCTACCGTACGTGGACTCAGGTTCAGCTCCGCGGCAATCACTTTGTTGACCTTCCCCATCACCACCAGTACAGCCACCTCTCGCTCTCTGGGCGTGAGCGTTTCGTAATTGTTGCTCAACTGCTCGATATCACGTAGCCTGCGGTGGCGCTCCGCACAGATCTGCATAGCGTGGGCAATCCGTTCCAGGAGCAACTGGTCATTATAGGGTTTCTGGAGGAAATCCACGGCACCTCCCTTCATGGCGCGTACGGCCATGGGCACATCACCATGCCCCGTCACGATAATAATAGGTAGACACCAGCCGCGCTCCTGCAGACTCGTCTGCAGTTCGAGTCCACTCATGCCAGGCATGCGCACATCGAGGATCAGGCAACCCGGGGTGGGGGAGTTTTGGTAAGCTTCCAGGAAGTCGCCAGCGGATCCGACACAGACAACTTGAT